>NZ_CP087131.1:3918224-4219626 GCF_020911865.1 Chryseobacterium sp. C-71 | reverse complement strand
TTTTATGCCCTGATTAATTCTTTGGTTGTTTGCTTTTATTGGGAAGACAAAGGTCACATATTTTAACTTTAAAAAAAAATATTGCAAGTATTGATTATTAAAAAATATATTTGTATGTATAAATCAAACCTCAAGATGATACACACAACTCACACAATACGAGTACGTTACGCAGAAACCGACCCTATGAAATACGTATATTACGGCAACTACGCCGCATATTTTGAATTGGGAAGAGTAGAACTTTTCAGAAGCATAGGAATATCTTATGACGAGATTGAAAAGCTTGGAATCTGGCTACCGGTTTCTGATTACAATATTAAGTATTTAAAACCAGCTTTATACGATCAAAAATTAGAAATTCATACTTATGTAAAAAAAATTCCGGGTGTGCGAATAGAATTTGAATATGAAATTTATAACGAAGAAAAAATAAAAATTACAGAAGCCCGCACTACCCTTTTCTTTTTAGACGCTGCAACCAACAAAGTCATCAAATGTCCCGACTTTTTGATGAAGCTCATCGAAAAAAACTGGAAAGAAAATTAAATAAATGACAATCCATTGTAAAAATTCACACAATGGATTTTTTATTGACCTCTATTTTTCAAATTCTTATATTTGATGACAAATCTAATTATATGAGTTCTATTTCTTCTTTAATTGTCATGTTAATAGTGATTCTCATATTGGTTTATTATAGACTTAATAGGCGCATAGAGATTTTAGAAAAAAAAATTTCTGATTTATCTAAAAAAGAAATTTCTTCAGTTGAGAAGGCTGAAAATGAAGATAACATCCCAGAACCCATTCAATTTATCAATCAAAATACCGGAGTTCAAGACCCAAATATAATTCCAACCAATTTTGAAGAACTAGAACAACAGAAAGATTGGCTGACCCCTGTTTTTGATTTTCTAAAACAAAACGCACTCACCATTATTGGTATTTTTACGCTCGTTTTAGGAATAGGATATTTTGTAAAATACGCCATCGACAAAAACTGGATTGGCGAGACTTCCAGAGCTGGAATCGGCTTCATCGTCGGCATCAGCATCATAGGAATCGGACATTTTTTAAGGAAGAACTATACCGTTTTTTCTTCAATAATTACGGGCGGCGGCGTGGCAGTACTCTACTTTACAACAACGATTGCCTTTCGGGAATACCATGTTTTTTCACAGAATACAGCGTTTTTGATAACATGTTTGATTACTGTGATTTCAATCGCTCTTTCGTACTATTACAAAAGCGAAATTTTAATCATATTCTCTTTATTTGGTGGGTTTTTAGCGCCTTTAATGATCAGCACAGGGCAAAGCAACTATATTTTCCTGTTTACTTATTTATCTGTTTTAAATATTGGAATGCTGATTATCGCCTATATCAAACATTGGAAAAGCATCGGCTGGATCTCTTTTATCTTCACCTCAATCTATCTTTTCGCCTGGACTACAGATCATCCAACGTTGGCGAGTATTCCTTTTTATAGTATTACATATATTATATTTTATGCGTTTGCTTTACAGAATTATATTAAAAAAAATCTGTTGTTACAGCTTGATATATTAATGCTTGTGTTAATTAATTTTTCGGCAGTCTCAGGTTTGGTTTATATTTTTAACGAGTTGCAAATGTTTCCTGTATCTGTATTTCCGGTTGCTTTTGCCATCATCAACGCTTGTGGTTTATACAGAGAATATCAAAAGAAAAATTTCGGTATCAACTATTCAGTTTTTGCAAGTATCACCCTCAGCCTTATCACATTAGCATTTGCACTAGAGTTAAAAACTCATCTTACTACAAGTGTTTGGGCAATCGAGGCGAGCCTTCTGCTGTATATCTGGAAGAAAACAAATCACAAAATCTTCAAAGTATTCTTTTACGTGCTTTTTCCAATGGTTATTTTATCTCAGATGATCACTTGGGCGAGGTATTTTGATTCAGCTTCGTTAAATGTTATCTTCAATCCGGTTTTTATTACAAGTTTGATTGTGATTGGAAGCTGTTTTATGAATTTATTTTTATTGAAAAAAGATTCTGAAGAGGAAAAATCTGAATTGGAGTTTTATGAAAATGTATTTAAATTTTTATGCATTTCGGTTATTTATTTTTCAGTGTTATTTGAAATCATCTATCATATTTCGGATGAAAGTTTGGTTTTTATCCTTACCATTAGTTTCCTTTTTACTTTGTATTACTTGTTTGCGTTGATTCTTTTCGGTAAAAAACTGAGCATCACCAGAGATTTCCAGACCGGAATGATTTACCTTTTTCTTTTATTGCTCTTCACGCATATATCAAGTTCACAAGTTGCAACAGAAATTATTAGTAAACAAATTGAATTCGGTTTTTTCTTTGTTCACTTATTGTATATTTTACCGCTAAGCTATCTAATTTTAAAAATAATTCCGAAATCAGATTTTATTAAAAACAACTTAGCATATTGGGTAACGTCTTTAATTATTGTTGTTGCTTTCAGTTTCGAATTATTTAGAACATATTTACTGATTAATGCAAATAATTTGGAGGAAATTTATACCCTTCAAAATCACTTCAGCATATTATACTTGCCTATTATCTGGGCAGTTTTGGCTTGTCTTTTCATTTATTTTGGTTTAAAAAAAGACATTCCGGAATTCAACAAAATCGGTTTCAGTTTACTCGGAATTATGATTTTAAAACTATACGCTTACGACGTTTGGCAAATGGATAATGTCTCAAGAATTATCGCATTTATCATCCTTGGAATTATTTTGCTATTGAGTTCATTTATGTTCCAGCGACTTAAAATTATGATTAAAAAATTGGTAGACAAAAAAGATGAAGCTCTTGAAGAAAATCAATAGAAATAACAGCAAAATCTATTATTTGTCATTATTTTATAAATTATTTTAATTTTTCATTGACAATCTGTAAAAAATAAGTATATTTATCACGTTTTTAACACTCATACTTTAATTTAAGGAACTAATGTTGATAAAACATCGCAAACAAGCTTCTATAAGCTGATGCAAGATTATTTGAATAATAAATATCTGTTATATGAAAAAAATTCTCTACTCTTTATTAATATTTGCTTCAGCAACTTTATTTGCTCAAAAAAATCCTACCGTAAAATTTGCAATCTGTAACGACGCTGTAGGCACTGTAGCAATGTTCGATTCAAGAAAAGAAGCCGTTCAGAGTGTAAATGTTTTTAAAACCAAAGCAAATCTTCCTCAAAACCTTAAGAAATTTGATTATTTAGCTGACAATGGTTTGGCTGAAGTGAAGTTCAAAAAAGATTTCGGAACTTTAGATCATATTGCTTTAGCTGATTTCAATTCTCAAAATGGGCTTTCAAAAGATACACCTGTTTTTATTGAAGGATATGAATTCAAGAATACCGATGTACATATCTTTGCTGATATGATTTCTGACTACAAAGTCGAAACTATGGATGGTAAAAAGGCGCTGGTTATTACCACAAATAAAAAATAATATTTAGAATTATTATATTAAAAACGGATATTCAAAGTTGAATATCCGTTTTTTTTAGTACTTATTTGTCCATTTTTTCTTGAGCTCATCGTAGATTTTCTTTTCTGTGGCATTATTTCCGGGTTCGTAGAACTTAACGTCTTTTATTTCTTCCGGTAAAAAATCCTGATCGACAAAATTGCCTTCGTAAGAATGAGCGTATTTATATTCTTTACCATAATCTAGGTCTTTCATCAGTTTAGTCGGCGCATTTCTCAAATGCAGCGGAACCGGCAAATTTCCGGTCTTTTTAACAAAAGCTAAGGCATCGTTAATTGCCATATATCCCGAATTACTTTTCGGTGAAACCGCCAGATAAATTGCAGTTTCGCTCAACAAAATTCTGGCTTCAGGATTTCCGATTACATTTATCGCCTGAAAACAACTGTTTGCAATCACCAAAGCATTTGGATTGGCCAAACCAATATCTTCAGACGCCAAAATAAGCATTCTTCGGGCAATAAATTTAATATCTTCTCCACCGGCGATCATTCTCGCAAGCCAATATACTGCACCATTCGGGTCACCTCCTCGCATCGATTTGATAAATGCTGAAATGATATCATAATGCTGTTCACCATTTTTATCATACAATGCCATCGTTTCCTGAAGCACCTCCATCACGTCATCATTCGAAATTTCTTTTGTATTTGAATTAATAAACTGGCTGAGAACCAATTCAACAGAGTTAATCAGTTTTCTTCCGTCACCACCCGAATATTGAATGAAAGCCTGCTTTTCTTTGATAGTGAAATCAGTTTTTTCATCTTTATTAAATCTTTCAAGAGCAATATCAATCAGCTCTTCCAGTTTCTCATGTGACAAAGCTTTTAAAATATACACCTGACTTCTTGAAAGCAATGCTGAAACCACTTCAAAACTGGGATTTTCTGTTGTTGCACCAATCAAAACTATCCAACCTTTTTCAACGGCATGCAGCAGAGAATCTTGTTGAGATTTATTAAAACGATGAATTTCATCAATAAAAAGAATAGGAGATTTTCCTGAAAACAGGTTTTGTTTTTTGGCTTCATCAATCACATCCCTTACATCCTTCACACCCGAAGACACCGCTGATAGTTTATAAAATTTCCTTCCGGATTTTTCTGAAATAATTTCTGCGAGAGTAGTTTTACCTGTTCCCGGTGGCCCCCACAGAATGAGAGAATTCAAGGTGTCATTCTGCAGCATTTTCCTCAGTGTACCTTTTTCGCCGGTAAGATGCTCCTGTCCCAAAACTTCATCTAAAGTTTTCGGTCTCATTCTTTCGGCTAATGGAGTGTTTTGACTCAAAATTTATAGTTTGGTTAAAATGAAATTTAAAAAAAAGTTACAGATTTTCAATAATGAGGCTGATTTTCTACCAGGAAATTTTAAAATCGACAAACGCGTTAATTAATCCGACGAACAGCTATTTATCGCTCTGAAACTTCTAACAAATTTAAACTAATTTTCAATTTTTTAGCCTATTTTTGCATTGTTTTGAAACTTACATTTAATAAAATCATTACATCGCCTTTGGTAATTTTAATCAGATTTTACCAATGGTTTATCTCGCCTCTGCTTCCCAAAAACTGCCGATATGAGCCAACCTGTTCGCACTACATGGTTAAATCGCTGCAAGTACATGGCATATTTAAAGGATTTTGGCTGGGATTGAAAAGAATTGCTAAATGTCATCCCTGGGGCGGAAGCGGCTATGATCCCGTACCTCCAAAAAAATAATATTTTTGAATAAACGACCTATTAAAAAAATAAAAATGAGTACTATTTTTTTCAGAATTTACCTTTTTGCATTTGCATTGATTACCCAGTGTTTTTTTGCACAAAATAATCCGGTAGGATTGTCTGAGGGAACTTTAAAAGTAAATTCAACCAACCTTCCGGTGAAGATTTTTGCAACTTCAGAACTTATAGAACTTGATTCTTTTGCCAATTTAAATAACATACAGAATACTTTGGTTATTTTAAATAAATCAAATGTAGAAGCTTCACATTACATGAACAGCTCTATTATTTTAGGGAAATTTAAAGCAAACAATTATCAGTTTTTTGACAAAGATTTTAGATTGGTTGAGAACATTAAAATAACTGAAGATAATGTTGAAGTTTTTAAATATGCTGCAAAAACTCCTAATCCAATCAAATCTACCGATAAAGTTGAGCTCGAAACCCCTTTTAAAATTTGGGATCCTTCAACGGGAATACATTTAGGACCGGTTACTTTACACTTTTATAGTTTGATGTTTATTTTCGCTTTTGGAATCGGGTATTTCCTAATGACAAAAATGTATTCTATTGACGGAGTTGATACAAAATATGTAGAACCATTTTTCACATGGACATTAATAGGAACTATCTTGGGAGCAAGATTAGGTCACGTTATTTTTTATCAGCCGGAATTATTTAAAGAAGATTTCTGGAGTGTATTTTTACCCATCAGCACAAAAAACGGAATAAAATTTACAGGATTTGCGGGGTTAGCAAGTCACGGAGCAACACTTGCAGTGATCGTAACAACATTATATTATTCTTATAAAATCGTGAAAAAAAATCCGCTCTGGGTTTTTGACAGATTAGGAATTGTAGTAGCCATCGGAGGTGCATTCGTAAGAATGGGTAACTTTTTTAATTCTGAAATCATAGGAAAACCTGTTGACCCGAACTCTCCATTTGCCTTATTATTTCCACAACAAAGCAGCGAATATGGATTAACGGTAACACGTTATCCTACTCAGTTATTTGAAGCGGTAGGCTACGTAACTTTATTTGTGATTCTTTGGGTTTTATACAGAAAAACAGACAAAAAATATCAGCAGGGTTGGTTATTCGGATTGTTCTTTTTCCTTCTTTGGGCTATTAGATTCTTTGTAGAATTCCTGAAAATGCCTCAGGGTGATGAAGTAATTTCTTTTGCAGGTTTAAATACCGGACAGATTTTATCAATACCGTTTATGTTGGCAGGTTTAATCATAATGTTTTATTCTAAAAACAATAAAGCTCTTCCCGAAACACAAAAAACAGTTTAAGAAAAATTAAAAATATCATTAAAAAGTCATAACATTGTTGTGGCTTTTTTGTTGAGTTCCAAGAACACATTTCCAAGTTCATCGATAACATCAGTCGGTAGCATGGCTTCTTTAGAGAATTTCTGAGCAGCAAAATCTGCAGCCTTTCCGTGAATCCAAACTCCTAAAATGCACGCATTTTTGGGAGAATAATTTTGAGCTAAAAGTGAAGTAATAATCCCCGTCAAAACATCTCCACTTCCACCTTTTGCCAAACCTGAGTTTCCGGTGATATTATAAAACACATTGCCTTCTGGAGTAATAACTTGCGTGTGATGATCTTTTAAAACAATAAAGATTTGTAATTCTTTTGCTTTAGTTCTTCCCAATTCTATTCGCTTAAATGAATTTTCAGTCGAACCAAACAATCGCTCAAATTCTTTAGGATGTGGAGTAATAATTGAGTTTTTTGGAATTAAATTGATGCTGTCTTTATTTTTAGCAATACTATTTAAAGCATCCGCATCTAGTAGCAATGGTTTTAAACTTTGCTCCAAAAATTCCAACAATGCTTTTTCCGTTAAAGAATCTGTTCCTAAACCCGGACCAATTCCATACACAACATTCTCCTGAATTTCAATTTTTTCTATCAATTTTCCGCCACCAGAAATAAACATTGCTTCCGGGCAAGTCGTCTGAAGTATTTCGTATCCACAGTTGGGTGCCATAACAAAAGTTAATCCTGAACCAGTTTTCAAAGCCGATTTTGTGGCTAAAACTGCAGCACCTATTTTACCATAACTTCCACCAACAATAATCGATTTTCCGTAAGTTCCTTTATGTGCAAAATCGTTTCTTGGCTGAAAAATTTCGTGAATAGTTGTTTCATCAATTACAAAATAATCAGTTGCTGTTTTTTCTATAAATTCTTTGCTTAAATCAATATCCAAGATCACAACTTTACCTGCAAACTTTCCGGTTTCAGGATGTAAAAAACTCCTTTTCCAAAACTGAAAACTTAAAGTATAATCAGACTTAAAAACAGTTTGATTTTCTTCTAAAATTTTATCAGAAAATAATCCTGAAGGAACGTCAATAGAAATTTTTATTTGCTTAGAATCATTCAATTTTTCAATTAAATCTCCATAAATCCCATCTAATTTTCTTGATAATCCTGTTCCGAAAAGTGCATCAATAATAACAGTTTGATTAAACTGAATGTTCTTGATTGCTCTGAAATCATCAATTGAAATTCCAGAAAATTCTTTTAATCTTTTATAATTAATTTGAGCATCTTCTGAAAATTTTTCCTTTGATGAATCTATGAAAACATTTACATCAAAGCCTTTCATATACAATAATCTCGCAATAGCAAAACCGTCTCCGCCGTTATTACCGTTTCCACAAAAGACTGCTAACTTTTTATGCTTTTTACAATTTTCAACAATCCAATTTGCACATGCATAAGCTGCTCTCTCCATTAAATTAACCGATGAAATGGGTTCATTTTGTATGGTAAACTCGTCTGCTAATCTGATGTTTTCTGCTGTGAAAATTTTCATTGAATCCTATTTTTATTAAAATTAATGATTATAATTTAAAAATAATCTAATTATCATCGTAAAAACTCGCTGAAACTTGCATGATTAAAGTTTTTAAATTTTAATTTTGTGTTAAACATTTAAAAAAAATAAATTATGGGATTTGTTAAGGATTTTAAAGATTTTGCTTTTAAAGGCAATGTTGTCGATCTTGCTGTCGGTGTTATCATCGGTGCAGCTTTCAGTGCAATTGTAAAATCATTTGTTGATGATATTATTACACCTCTATTGTTGAATCCGGCATTGGAAAAAGCAAATGTAAAAAACATTGCAGAACTTTCATGGAACGGAGTGAAATATGGAAATTTCTTGTCTTCCGTCATCAGTTTCATCATTGTAGCATTTGTTTTATTTATGCTCATCAAAGGAATTGCGAGTTTAAGTAAAAAAGAAGATACCGTTGTAGAAGCTCCTGCAGGACCAACTGAAGACCAAAAATTATTAATGGAAATCAGAGATTTATTGAAAACGAAGAACAATATATGAAATAAGAAATGCCGCAAAAATTTGCGGCGTTTCTTATTTATTCTTAAAAATTCAAAATTAATGAATCTGTAAAATACTTGAGATCTGCTCTGCTAAAGAAAGACCAATTCTGTCTTGTGCTTCCAAAGTCGATGCGCCTGTATGAGGAGTCAGAGAAATGCTAGGATGATTTAAAATCTCTTTTGAAGGAGTAGGTTCGTTGATGAAAACATCAAGACCCGCAAATTTCACTTTTCCTGAATCTAAAGCTTCAATCAAAGCAGCTTCATCAATCACACCGCCTCTAGAGCAGTTTACGATTGCCACGCCATCTTTCATGATATCAAATTCATTTTTACCAATCATGAATCCTTCTTTCTGAGCCGGAACGTGAAGCGTAATAAAATCTGAATGCTTCAGAACCTCTTGTAAAGGTTCAGTTTCTATATCAACATTGATGAATTGATTATTGTAAAACGTCACTTTAATGCTTGCTTTACCGATCATATTATCAGCAGCAATCACTCGCATCCCAAGACCCAAAGCGATTTTTGCAACCTCTTGCCCGATTCTTCCCATCCCAACGATTCCGATGGTTTTCCCTTTCAATTCTATACCTGCAGCATACGCTTTTTTAAGTGAAGCAAATTCTGTATCACCTACCAAAGGCATTTTTCTGTTTGAATCCTGCAAAAATCTTGCTCCTGAGAATAAATGTGCAAACACCAATTCAGCTACAGATTCTGAAGAAGCAGAAGGGGTATTGATGACGTGAATTCCTTTTCCTCTTGCGTAATCTACATCAATATTATCCATTCCTACTCCACCTCTACCGATGATCTCGATCGATGGGCAGTTGTCAATCAATTCTTTTCTTACCTGCGTTGCGCTTCTTACCAAAATCGTACGGATTTTGTGCTCATTGATGTAATCCATCAAAAACTCCTGCGGAACTTTTGTAGTGATTACTTCAAAACCTTTTTCCGTCAATGCATCAATTCCTGATTGATCTAAGCCATCGTTTGCTAAAACTTTCATAACTATTTATATATTAAAAATGAAAGATTTAAAAATTAAAATACAGTTATGTAAATTCAATTTTTAAATCTTCAATTAGATTTTAATCTTTAAAAACTTCAATGGTTACTTGTTTTTCAATCAAGTCAGTGAATTTTCCTTTATATCTTGTAGCGCGTACCAGGTGATTGTCGATCCAGTGGTAGTTTCCGCCTCTTGGTTTTCCGCACAGTACACTGTGATATTTGAATCCGTGTTTGTCTAACCAATCGATGGTAATCTGCTTTAAATTTTCAGTTCTTGAAGTGAAAAAACAGATTTGGTGACCCTCGTCGTACCATTTGTTTACTGTTTCCAAAGCATCTGGATAAGGCAGACAAGTGACCATTCTTTCCGGTTCTTCGTTGGGAACATCATCCGTAACCGTTCCGTCAATATCGATTAAATAATTCTTAACTCCGTCCTTCAGAATCGGACTGATATGCTCAATATAATCTAGCTCCATCGTTCAAATTTTTAAAGCGCAAAGTTACACATTATTGATTAAAGACTTGTATTAATCTTAGTTTATGTTAAAATTTTAACATAAAAAATATTTTAAAATGAATAAAAACAAGCATTCTATTGCATTTTTCACAAAATTAGCGTGTTATTTTTATTTAAAAAAAAGCCAATATTTCATAAATATTAAAAATTTTACATAAATATTTTACGTAATCATGATTAAAACTTAAATTTGTAGGAATGGAAGAATATGTAGTTTTAGTAAATCCTGAAGATGCAGTTTTAGGTTTGATGGAAAAACAGCAGGCTCATATCAATGGTTTGCTACACCGTGCATTTTCTGTTTTTTTATTTAATGATCAAGGCGAAATGCTCTTGCAGAAGCGTGCGGCAAAGAAATACCATTCTCCTAATCAATGGACGAATGCTGTTTGTTCTCATCCCCGAGATGGCGAATCTTATCTTGAAGGAGCCAAACGCAGAGTAAAAGAAGAATTGGGAATTGAAACCGAACTTTCAGAAAAATTCAATTTCATCTATAAAGCAGACGTTGGCAACGGACTTTGGGAGCATGAGCTTGACTATGTTTTTACAGGAACTTACAATGCAGATTTTAATTTAAATAAAAATGAAGTTGAGGAAGTTCGCTACATTTCCATGAAAGATCTGGATCAGGAAATTTTAAAACATCCTGAACAATTTACAGAATGGTTTAAAATCATTTTAGAAGAATACAAACACAATTTTTAAACACATATAATGAAAAAAACAGTATTTCTTTTTGCTCTCGTTATTTCTTTAGGTCTGTTTGGTCAGAAATCAGATACTAAAGTTTTTGAAAGCGAAAATTATTCATTGACAATGCCGGATACATGGAAAGCAACCAATGATGAAGGCATCGTTAATATTTTTCCAACCAATCAGATTGGCGCAATCACCATTTCTGAATATCACGATTTAGAACTTCCAAAAGCTGAAACAAAGAAATTTATTCTTGCTCTTTACAATTCTTCGGATGACGAGAAAAAGATAAAGACCGGCAGCGGTAAAAGAGGTTACACAGAGTATTTTTACGAATATTTTGATGAGAAAGAAAATCTTTTCTGGATCACCAAAGTGTTTCAAAAAAGCAAAGAAATTTATATTGTAAGCATCAATTGCCAGAAAAAATACTGGAACGGAAATTATATGAAAGTTTTTAATGAAACTTTTGATAGTTTTAAAATAAAAAAATAGAATCGTAAGATTTTTACTTTCAAACTAAGAATATTTATAAATAAAAATAAACATGAAGAAAACAGCCTTGTACGATAAACACGTTTCTTTGGGAGCGAAAATAGTACCTTTTGCAGGATTTGATATGCCTGTACAATATTCCGGAGTGACGGAAGAGCACTTTGCAGTAAGAGAAAAAGCGGGATTATTTGACGTATCTCACATGGGACAGTTTTTCATTGAAGGTGCAGGCTCGAAAGATCTTTTGCAGTTTGTAACAACCAATAATGTTATTGCTCTTGAGAACGGAAAAGCTCAATACTCTTGTCTTCCGAACGAAGATGGCGGAATTGTAGATGACCTTATCGTTTACAAAATGGAAGATGACAAATATTTTGTGGTTGTCAACGCTTCAAACATCGAAAAAGACTGGAATCACATTTCAAAATACAATACTTTCGGTGCAAAAATGACGAATGCTTCAGATGAAATGTCTCTTTTGGCAGTTCAGGGACCGAAAGCGACTGAAATTCTTCAGAAAATAACTGAAACCAATCTATCAGAAATTCCTTATTACCATTTTACAGTTGGTTCTGTGGCTGGAGTAAGTGATGTGATTATTTCAAACACTGGTTACACAGGAAGCGGTGGTTTTGAAATTTATTTCAAAAATGAAAACGCAGAACAACTTTGGGATGCAATCATTGAAGCTGGAGAAAGCGAAGGAATTATTCCTTGCGGATTGGCTGCCAGAGATACTTTAAGATTAGAAAAAGGGTTCTGTTTGTACGGAATGGACATCGATGACACAACTTCTCCTATCGAAGCCGGATTAGGCTGGATCACAAAATTTGATAAAGATTTTGTGTCTAAAGATATTTTTGCAAAACAAAAAGAGGAAGGCGTTACGAGAAAATTAATAGGTTTTGAATTAACTGATAAAGGCGTACCAAGACATGATTATCCTGTCGTAGATGCAGAAGGAAATGTGATCGGAAGAGTAACTTCCGGAACCCAATCGCCGATGAAAAAAATCGGTTTGGGAATTGCGTATGTTGACAAGCCTCATTTCAAATTAGGAACTGAAATTTTTATTCAGGTAAGAAATAAAAATATTCCTGCGAAAGTCGTTAAAATGCCTTTCGTTTAGCAGATTAGTATTTGCAGTTGGCTTTTGGTTAATTTGCTTTTATATACAAAAAACCACAGATTGCTCTGTGGTTTTTACTTTTTTTGACAGAAAAATTTCTAATTATTTCCGTTGAAATGAGCTCTTAAATTCTCAATGTTTTTCTTGTCGTTTCCTATGAAAATCTCCGTATCAGTAAGGAAAACCGGACGCTTCAAGAACGTATAGTGATCTAACAACAATTCTTTGAAATCGTCTTCACCCATTGTTTTCAAATCAAGTTCTCTTAATTTGATCTGGGTTGATTTTTTACTGAACAAATCCTCATAAGAATTTGTGATTTTATGCATTGCTTCCACTTCTTCCTGCGTGATAGGCTCTTTCTTTATTTCGCGCATCTCCCAGTCTCTCAGATCAAATTTTGCTAAAATTTTTCTGCATGTGTCGCAACTATTAAGATAAAATACTTTCTTCATCTATATATTAATTAATTATTTTTAAAATTCCTCTCCAAATTGGATATTATTACAAGATACCACTTTAATATGGAAAAACAGCTATTTAATTTCACTTTGTGATAATTAATGAATATCTTTATTAAAAATTAAATAAAAATGGATAATAAGCCTGTAACTTTTCAGTTTATTTCGGAGCCTTCAGATGTCAATTATGGGGGAAATGTACACGGTGGAAGTGTTATGAAATGGATTGACCAAGCAGGATACGCCTGTGCAACAACCTGGAGCGGAAATTATTCTGTAACAGTGTATGTAGGCGGAATTCGTTTTTATGAGCCAATAAAAATCGGAGAAATCGTAAAAGTTGAGGCTCAAGTCATCTATACTGGTTCATCGAGTATGCATATTTCGATCAACGTCTTCTCAAGAAACCTTAAACAACCGATTTTTGATAAAAAAACACACTGTATTATCGTTTTTGTAGCCGTTGATGAAAACGGTAAAAAGTTACCCGTTCCTAAATGGATTCCTGAAACCAATGAAGAAAAACAGCAGGAAATGTATGCCAAACGTCTGATGGAACTCAGAACGCAAATTGAAGATGAAATGAAACCTTTCCTTTAACAGAAAATTATGCAGAGAATTGATTTTTTGAAACTGTCATCTTTAGGTTTTTTGGGATTATATTCTTGCGGAATCTCAAAATCTATGAACACAAACCAACGTTTAGCTTTACAAATTTACACCATTCGGGACGCCGTCTCTCAAAATCTGGAAAAAGCCTTTGAGAAAATCGCTTCTTTAGGTTATAAAGATGTAGAAATCTATGGATATGACGGAAATTTTTTTGGCAAAAACAAAAATGAATTTCAAACTATTTTAAATAATACAGGTTTAAAAGTCATCAGTTCGCATCATCGTACCGGAATCACCGATAAAGATGAAGGAACACTTTTAAAAAATTGGAAAAATACATTAGATGATCTCAATTATATCGGTGCAAAATATGCCGTTTGCTCTTATCTTCCTGAAGCCGAAAGAACTCTTGAGACTTACCGAAAACTTCCGGAAGTTTTGGAAAATGCCGGTGAAATTTCAACGCAAAATGGAATCCAACTTGCGTATCACAATCACGATTTTGAATTTTTAAAAATGGATGATCAGAAGAATTTCTATGATTTCATTTTAGAAAATACTTCGCCGGATTTAGTTAAAATGGAACTTGATTTATATTGGATTACAAAAGCAGGTTTTGATCCGCTAGCTTATTTTGAAAAACATCCTGGAAGATTTCCTTTGTGGCATGTGAAAGATATGCAGAGGGAAACAAAAAATTTCGCAGAAATCGGAAATGGGATTATTGATTTTAAAAGAGTTTTTGAAGCCAGAGAAAAAGCTGGTTTAAAATATTGGTTTGTTGAGCAGGATTCGAGTGAGAGAGATATTTTTGACAGCATTTCGATGAGTAAAAAATATATTGAAAGCAATTCTTTCTTCTTCAATTAATAAATGCAAAAGTCTTCCATTATTTGGAAGACTTTCTATTTTTAAATGTTTTTTAATATTAACAAGTAATTACTTGCGGGCATCCTATATATTGACTGCAATATTTAGGGCCGGTCACTGCTCCGGTGCAGCTGCAACCGCAAA
The DNA here is from genome assembly GCF_020911865.1 of Chryseobacterium sp. C-71. Lineage (NCBI taxonomy): Bacteria > Pseudomonadati > Bacteroidota > Flavobacteriia > Flavobacteriales > Weeksellaceae > Chryseobacterium > Chryseobacterium sp. C-71. The sequence goes on along the minus strand of NZ_CP087131.1, from coordinate 4,205,057 downwards.
GTGATAAATCCGGAGTTCCGATTTTACCGATACCTCCTACGATATCTTTCAGATCAGCACTTTTCAATTTCTTAGCGTTATTCAAAAATTTATTTGACATAATTCTGTGGTTTTACTTTGTTGGAGAAAATTTAAATAGCATCATTACAAGTATAGACTTGCGGACATGCTATATAAGTTGAACAATAGAAAGGTCCCGTTACAGCACCAGAACAACTACATCCACAAAGAGATAAATCTGGCTTACCAATTTTACCGACACCACCTACGATATCTTTCAGATCAGCATTGTTTAATTTCTTAGCGTTTTTTAAAATTTCGTTTAACATAATGATTTGGATTTTAAGTTAAAAAATATAAGGATCTTTAATTTATACAGCAAAATCATCACAAGTGTACACTTGTAGACAGCCAATATAAGTTGGGCAATACTTAGGTCCTGTGACAGCACCTGAACAGCTGCATCCACAGAGTGATAAGTCTGGAGTCGCATTATCTACACTTACACCTCCAACGATTTCTTTCAGATCAGCACTTTTTAATTTCTTAGCGTTTTTTAGAATTTCATTTAACATAATAATTTGGTTTTAAGTTGAAGCTCAAATTTAATAATTAAAACAACTACTTCGTAAATTATTTTATATTATTTATAACGTTGAATATAAATTCTTAGTATTTAATTCCAAAAAACAAATATTTAATCCACTTTTAATACATATCATTCGATAGTTTAAACCTATTCCAAAAAAATCCTTCCAAATTTCTTTGAAAGGATTCTATTGTTTATTTTAAACCTGAATTATCTTGCGATATTAACAGCTCTTGTTTCTCTGATTACCGTAACTCTTACCTGTCCTGGATATGTTAATTCGTTCTGAATTTTCTCTGAAATGTCGTAAGAAAGTTGAGAAGCAATTTCGTCATTTACTTTTCCGCTTTCTACCATTACTCTCAGTTCTCTACCCGCCTGAATTGCATAAGCACTTGAAACTCCTTCAAAACTTAAAGCCGCAGCTTCAAGATCTTTCAGTCTTTGAATGTAAGATTCTAAAACCTGACGTCTTGCTCCCGGTCTTGCTCCTGAAATTGCATCGGCAACCTGAATGATTGGAGATAGTAATGAAGTCATTTCCACTTCATCGTGGTGAGCACCAATTGCATTGATAACTTCAGGATTTTCACCATATTTCTCTGCCCATTGCATTCCTAATAAAGCGTGAGGAAGTTCAGATTCCTGCTCAGGAACTTTACCGATATCGTGTAAAAGACCTGCTCTTTTAGCCATCTTCACATTTAATCCTAATTCTGCAGCCATCGTCGCAGCAATGTTGGCTACTTCTCTTGAGTGCTGAAGAAGGTTTTGTCCGTAAGACGAACGGTATTTCATTCTACCAACAATTTTCACCAATTCCGGGTGTAAGCCGTGGATCCCCAGATCGATGATTGTTCTCTTACCAACTTCAATGATCTCTTCTTCGATCATTTTTTTGGTTTTCTCCACAACCTCTTCAATTCTTGCAGGGTGAATTCTACCGTCAGTTACCAATCTGTGAAGTGACAATCTTGCGATCTCTCTTCTTACCGGATCGAAACATGAAAGAAGAATAGCTTCAGGAGTATCATCAACAATGATTTCTACACCAGTCATAGCCTCTAAAGCACGAATGTTTCTACCTTCTCTACCGATAATTCTACCTTTTACTTCGTCAGATTCGATGTTAAAAACAGATACTGAGTTTTCGATCGCCTGCTCTGTACCGATTCTCTGAATGGTCTGGATAACAATTTTTCTCGCTTCACTTTTAGCATTCAACTGAGCTTCTTCCATGATGCTCTGAACGTGCGCCTGAGCTCTGGTTTTAGCTTCTGCCTTCATGGTTTCTACCAATTCTGCTTTAGCTTCTTCAGCGGTGTAGTTTGAAATTTTCTCAAGCATTTCAACTTTCTTAGAAGTTGCTGAGTCTAATTCTTGCTGTTTTCTTTCTAAAACTTCTGTTTTCTTAGCGTAGTCTGCAATCTGCCTGTCTAAATCTTTTTCAAGTTTACCTGCTTTGCTAAGCTCGTCGTTCAGTTTGTTTTCTTTGTCTTTTACTCTTTTTTCGCCCTCCTGCATTTTTCTTTCACGAGACTGAATGTCTGCATCGTGCTGAGATTTCAGCTCAAGAAACTTTTCTTTTGCCTGAAGATTTTTTTCTTTCTTTATCGATTCGGCTTGTACATTAGCTTTTTCTATAAGGTTTTCGGCATTTTTTGTTGCATCGTCTATAATAAATTTGCCTTTAGCATTAAGAGAGCTTTTAGAAAATACCATTCCTAAAACAGCACCTATTACTAAACAAATAACGCCGACTATTATGGCTGTTGTCATATATATATTGAGTTTTAATTGTCTAAATTTAAAAATAAAAAAAACCTACAATAATCCAGTGATTTAGAGTAAACTCCTGATCTCCACGATTTGATCTGATTCCTTCTCTCTGTAATCTGCGTAATGCAGCACGCCATTGAAAAGGCTTTCGAACATTAATTGTTTAGTGTTGAGTTTACCTTAATGTGTTAGAATTACTGTAGGCAGTTTTTCCGGAAATTTACTTCCCGACCTCATTCAACGTCTGATTAATTTTGGCTAATCTTTCGTTGGTTGAATTTATATTTTTTTCGTAGTTCATAGATACCACTTCTGCATTGGTTCCCAGTTTCAGGGCGCACATTGCCAAAGCATCTTGTTTATCTCTCACATCGAAATTTTGTTCAAAATCTTTAATCATATTTTCAATCTGCTTCCCCACTTTACGTAAAGTTTCTTCTTCTGCTGCGGGTACATTCAGCGGATATACTCTTCCTGCAATGTTGATGGTTATTCTCCTTACCTCCATTATAGTCCACTGTTTTGAAGCTGTGCAATACAAAAATCTACTTCTTTTACCAATCTGTTGATATGGTTTTTCATGAGTCTGTTGTGTTCAGGATTTCCTGATATTGCTGAATACAATTTTATATTTTTCTGTTCTTCTGCTAATACCTGATTTTTCTTTCTTTCCTCATCATATTTCTTCTTCAAGTCTTCATGCTCTTTATTCAACTCTGACAACTTTTCAGAAAGATTTTGATGACTTTTATGAAGATTCAAAATCTTTTTTTCCAATTCTGAAAAATTGTTTTCTAATTCTTGAAGCATTTCAGGTTTCTAAATATTCTAACTAAAAGCAAAAATATGAAAATAAAAAGACTAACAAAAATAAATGTCTCTATATTTTGACTAAAAACAAAAAGGAGATGCCAAAGCACCTCCTTTCTATATTAATTTTTTATTATATCATTCAAATTTCAATACAAACATGATCGCTCTTGTCTGTAAAGTAGATACTGCTGCAGACCAATAAGGTGGCGTTGTAGCGTTATCAGCAACCATTTCGTTGTTCATAAAGAACGTTCCTCTTACGGCTGGAGTCAATTTAAATTTATTGAAATAGAACTGAATTCCCATTTCTGCAGACCATGCAAAATTGTGAGTTGTAGATCTGAAAACCTGCTGTTGGTTATCGTCTTCCGAATCAGAATTCGACTGTAAATTAACGATGTAATTCACACCCGCCGCAACGTAAGGTCTTGAGTTGTACCATCTTTCACCATGAAATTCAAGCATAACAGGAATATCTACCAAAGTAGACTTAATCTCTCTTACTTTATCTTTTTCAGTTAATAAAATCGGAGTAAATGCAGGATTCGTTAGACTTCCATTTTGATAAATATCATTTCCCTGCGTATTGAATGTCAATTGTCTCTGAGCAAACTGTAAACCCGGTTCTAATCTTACATCTAAGTAATCATGCACTCTGAATTTCGCAATCAAACCTGCTCCAAAGCTAGTACTAGATTTAGAACTTACAAGGTTCTGGTTATCAGCCATACCATATCTTGGGTTATGCACAATACGGTAATCTAGAATATTGCCATTCAGATAAAATCCCCAACTGAACTTTTGCTGGTCAAAATCTTCCAGCTTGTCCATCCTGTTACGAGTTCTAAATTGAGCGTCTGCAAATGTTGCAATACTAACTGAGGCTAAAACCAGAGCTTTTAATAGAAATTTATTCATAGGTTATTTTGTTGCTTTATAAATTGTGGCTATACCTAAACTTAATTTTTTATATTCTACTTTTTTAAATCCTGTATCTAAAAGTATTTGTCTCATTTTCTCCCCAAACGGGAAAGCATTTACAGAATCCGGCAGATAAGTATACGCTCTATTGTCTTTAGAAACCAATCTTCCGATCGCCGGTAATATATTTTTGAAATAAAACATATAAAACGGTCCTAAAAAACCCTCTACTTTTGAAAACTCAAGAATGTATACGCTCTTGTTTTCTTTCACTACTCTTTTCAGCTCTGCCAAACCTTTTGTAAGGTTTTCAAAGTTCCTTACTCCAAATGCAACGGAAACAGCATCAAATCTATTGTCCTCGAAAGGTAAATTTTCTGCATCCCCTTTCTGCATAGAAATTTTGCCGTCTAATTTAAGTTTTTTTATTTTAATAACGCCAACATTTAACATTTGTTGCGATAAATCTAAACCAACCACTTTTGCGTCAGTTCCTTTTTCCACAGCAATTGCTAAATCTCCGGTTCCTGTTGCTACATCAAGAACTTCCTGAGGAGCATCTTCTTTCATCATTTTTACCAGCTTATTTCTCCACAAAACATCTATTTTCATAGATAATGCGTGGTTTAGTAAGTCGTATTTCGGCGCTATATTGTCGAACATATCCTCTACCTGGCTTTTTTTCGTTGCCTCAGAGTTGTAGGGAGTTACTTTGTTGATATCGTTTGTCAAAACTTGTAATATTCTTTATAATAATTAAGGTAATCTTGTTTTCTGAAGATCTTTGAACGTGATTCTACTTTATCAATATTCTTTATCAGCTGATCATATTCTTCGTCTACATTGTAGTAGAAGTCGTCTGTATAAAGCTTGTTGAAGTGTTTTGCACCTCCAAAATATGGTTTTCCATCAATGATGGTTTTATCCAACGCCAAAAGTAATGAATCTTTTTTAAGATTGTACCCATAATATTGATCATTAACATAATAATCCTTATGTGCGATGTTGATCAAGCCCCTTACTTTATTCACTTCAAATGCAGAATCGTAAAGAAACTTCTTATTTTGATTAAAAACTTTGATAGAATTTTTACCTTTTTTAAGATCAACTTTTACAAATTGTCCTCCAGAAATCACTCCCTCAGAACCATTATTAATCTTATAGTAATAAGTATCTGGCGTAGGGTTATCTACAAGGTAATAATTTTTTTTGGCTAAGAAAAAGAAGTACACTCCAAAAGCAAGTATAAATACCACTGATGCTATAAGTAACCCTTTTAACGACGGATTGTTTTTCATAGATTGTAAAGCACAATTTTTGCAAATTTAATAATAATTTTAATTCTTTCTTATTAATATTAATTATTAACTTTGCATCTTTATAAAATCATTAAAACGAATGCCGAATACGATCATTATTGGTTCTGGATCTTACATTCCTAACAGAGTTATTGGTAGAGATTATTTTCTAAATTCTGAGTTCTATACCGATGAAGGCGAAAAAATAGACAAGCCAACCGAAGAAATTATCTCAAAATTTGTAGAAATTACAGAAATTGAAAACAGAAGATATATAGGCGAAGACACGTCAAATTCAAAAATTGGTTACGAAGCTGCAAAAATCGCTCTTGAGGACGCAAAAGTTGATGGTGAAGAGTTAGATTACATCATCTACGCAAGTAATTTTGGTGAAGTAGGAACCAATGGGGCTGCGAACTTTATGCCGAATATGGCGGGACGAGTGAAGAATCATTTAGGCATCAAAAACAGAAAATGCATCACTTATGATATGATTTTCGGATGTCCGGGTTGGGTGGAAGCAATGATTTTAGCAGACCACTTTATCAAAGCAGGAGTTGCCAAAACGATACTTGTAGTAGGTTCAGAAACTTTGAGCAGAGTAACTGATCCTTACGACAGAAATAAAATGATTTTCGCTGACGGTGCAGGTGCCGTGGTTGTGAAAGCAACCGACGAAGAAAATGTAGGTATTATTTCTCACAACACCATTTGTGACAACGGTCCGGAGCTTGAATATTTAAGAAACGGAGCATCCATCAACAAAGAATTTGATGATCAAAAACTGTACATCAGAATGATGGGTAGAAAAATCTACGAATATGCACTTAAAAACGTTCCCGTAGCAATTAAAGAAACCATCGATAATGCAGGATTATCTATTGATGATATCGACAAAATTCTGATCCACCAGGCCAATGCTAAGATGGATTATGCAATGATTGACAGACTTCACAAACTGTACGAAGTGAAAGATTATGATCACGCAATTTCACCAATGACGATTCAGGAGTTTGGAAATTCTTCTGTAGCAACCATTCCTACCATGTTTGATTTAATAATTAAAGGAAAAATGGATGGTCATACGTTTAAAGAAAAAGGTAACATTGTGATGACTTCGGTAGGTGCCGGAATGAATATCAATGCGATCGTTTATAAATTTCCTTAAGACTTAATAAATTTTTAAAAATATAAAAAAAGCACAAAGGAATTTTCTTTTGTGCTTTTTTAAAACTTAGTTATGCAAAGAAATTTTTTATTTATAGCTGCCATCTTCTTGTTTCTTGAAGTCTACATTTATCAGGCAATAAGAACCTTAACAGATAATTCATGGATCAAAATAGGCTACTGCGTCTTGTCTTTGGTTATCTACGGATTCTTTGCTTACGAGGTTTCGCATTTTCAAAGGTCAGACAGAAGTACAATGAGAGCACAAATCATGATTTCATTGTTTTTGGTCTTTATCTTACCTAAAATTTTCATCGTTTTATTTTTATTGATTGATGACATTTTCAGAACTGGTGGTTATCTAATTGGCTTAACAAGACCTACAGAGAATTTCTTCCCGGAAAGAAGGAAATTTCTAAGCATTATGGGTCTTGGTTTAGGTGGCGTACTTTCTGCCCTATTTATTGACGGAATTACCTTTGGAAAATACAGACATACGGTAAGAAAAGTAAAAGTTAAAATTAAAAATCTTCCACAAAGTTTTAAAGGATATAAAATTATTCAGATTTCAGATGTTCATAGCGGAAGTTTTTCTGACCCAAGCAAACTGGAACATGCGATTGAATTGATCAATGAACAAAACGCAGATTTGGTTTTGTTTACCGGAGACATGGTGAATAACGTTTCTGAAGAATTCAAACCTTTTATTCCTCTTTTTTCTAAAATTAAAGCGAAAGACGGCAAGTTTGCAGTATTGGGAAATCATGATTACGGCGATTATGTTACCTGGGAATCTCCCAATGCAAAAAAAGTGAATCTTGATCAATTGATTGAATATGAAAAACAGGCAGGTTTTGAAATGCTAATGAATGAAAACCGTGCTATCGACAGAAACGGAGAAAAACTTTATATTTTAGGTGTTGAAAACTGGGGACTGAAGCCATTTCCACAATTTGGAAAAATTGATAAAGCTTTAGAAGGCGTTCCGCAAAACGTTGCAAAAATATTAATGAGCCATGACCCTACTCATTTTGATTACGTGGTTAAAAAACATCCTGCAGACATCAGTTTGACACTTTCCGGTCATACGCACGGAATGCAGTTTGGATTGGATTTAAAAAATATCAAATGGTCGCCTGTACAATATCGTTATCCGAAATGGGCAGACTTATATGAAAGTGAAGGAAAAATGCTTTATGTTAACCGTGGTTTCGGAGTTTTAGGATACCCTGGAAGAGTAGGGGTTTTGCCGGAGATTACATTGCTTGAGCTTTCTTAGCTTGAAATCTTTAAACACTGTAATACTCATGAAAATAATTGATTTTGAATCTAAATCCTGGTTTTTTCTAAGCAATGAAAAAGATTATTATATTGATGTCAACTGTAGTTATTCATTTGTTGGTTTCAATATGCTGATTCAATTAAACACATCAGAATTAACTGAGTATCAAAATTGTGGGAGAGATTATTTAAATTCTTTGGTGAAAAACATTCAACAATACGGCCTTTCCAATTATAATGACAGAAATATAAAAGGAGATGTTGAAAGATTAGCAAATGAAGCTATCATTAAATTCTTAGAAGAAAGCTACAAATAATTGTGGGCAATTAAAAAATATAATCCTTCATTCTGGAAGTCGCCAATTCTTTTTCATTGATCCAGGTCAGGAAATCTTCTAACTTGTCCTCCATTTTTTTTCCACAGTTGTAACTTCTGTAAAACGGAACTTTAAACTGATATCTTTTCACATCCGTGAATTGCCAAGAGTCAAGGTAAACCAATACAAATTCGTCATTTTTCAGCGTTTCAAAAACCATATTCTGATAATATTTCATCGGTAAAGTCTGAAACACAAAATCATTATAAGGAAGTTGACTGTAAGGCGAAATACTTTCCGGAACAATACTAATTCCGTTCTCTTCAGTGATCTCAGAATCTCTCTTTAGACGCTTAAAAGGAAACAGAATGTCAGCATTATCAATATTAGAAATATAGCTGAATCCCATTAATTTCAAATCAGATTCCGCAATTTTAAATTCCTTTTGACGAATGCCTTTGATTTGTTTTTCTAAAAAATCTTCAGCGAACTTTTTTGCTTCTTCTATTTGTGAAGCGGAAGAGTTTTTATTATAAAAAGCAATTTCGTGCCCTTGAGCAGAAATTGCTTTTATTAAATTTTTAAGTTTTTCTACAAGAGAAATCTCAATAAAAAAACTTGCTTTTATTTCATGAATGTCTAAAATTCTAAGAACCGATTTAGTATTTGCTTCGTTGATTGCTAACCTTTCATCATCAGAAATCTGAACTTCTTTTTTAGTCTCAGATTCAATATTCATTAAATTAAAGGTCAGTAAAATCATTTAAACTTAAATTTATATAAAATTTATAAAATACTATTAATCAATAGTTAAAATTCAATCTAATTAAAGTAAAACTTTACACTAGAATTATTTAGACAATTTGACTTTTAGATTTTTAATCATGTCTTTAGACATCTCAGAAATTCCGAAATCGTAAGAAAGATTCCAGTCTTTTTTAGCGATAGAATCATCAATTGACGACGGCCAAGAATCTGCAATTGCCTGTCTAAAATCCGATTTATAATCAATTTCAAATTCAGAAATTTCCTTCTTAATTTCAGCTGCCAATTCTTTTGGAGTGAAAGACATTCCGCCCAAATTATATGATGAACGAACCGTCAAACTTTCTTTCGGAGCTTCCATTAATTTCAAAGTTGCGTTGATTGCATCATCCATATACAACATTGGCATTGCTGTATCTTCGGAAATAAAACTTGTATATTTCCCTTCTTCCACTGCCTCGTAGAAAATCTCAACAGCGTAATCAGTAGTCCCACCACCAGCGGGAGTTTTCCAAGAAATCAATCCGGGATATCTGATACTTCTTACATCTACTCCATATTTATCAAAATAATATTCGCACCATTTTTCACCTGCCATTTTTGAAATACCATACACTGTAGTTGGATTCAAAACAACATCCTGAGCAACATCATTTTTAGGAATTCCTTTTCCGAAAACAGCGATTGAACTCGGCCAGAAAATCTTTTGAAGCAAACCTTCTTTTGCCATCTCACAAAAATGAAGAAGCGGCTCAAGATTCAGTTTCCATGCAAAAATAGGCTGCTTTTCAGACGTTCCAGATAAAAGTGACGCCAAGTGATAAACGGTTGTAATTTCGTAATCTTTAATTACTTGTTTTACCAATTGGGTGTTGGTCACATCCATTCTTTCGTAATGACCGGCAGAAGTAAGCCCTTTTTGGTATCTGTCTAAGCCTGATGCGACCACATTATCTGCACCGTGAATTTCTACAAGTCTGTTGGTAAGCTCGGTCCCGATTTGGCCCAAAGCTCCTGTAATCAATATTTTTTCCGTGAAGGACTCCATTTTTATTTATTATTAGATGAGTAAAAGCAAAAATAAAGATTTTGAGTACTATAAGAAAACAAAATTGTAAATTCGGTTATAATATTTATCATGAAAAAAATTTTATTCATCTTATTCATTGTGTCTCAATCAGTTTCGGCGCAGTTTACAGACATCAGCATCGTAAAAGAAGTAAAAGTCAACAACAGAGGTGTTGTGGTCTCTGCACATCCTCTGGCGAGTGAAGCCGGTGCAAAAATCATTAGAATGGGCGGAAATGCCTACGATGCGATTGTAGCGACACAGTATGCTCTGGCCGTCGTCTATCCACAGGCCGGAAACATCGGCGGCGGCGGTTTTTTGATTGGAGTAAAAAATAACGGAGAAAAATTCACTCTTGATTATCGTGAAACTGCTCCCAAAAAGGCTTCTCACAATATGTATTTAGATAAAAAAGGAAATGCCAATACAGATTTATCCCAAAATGGCAGATTGGCAGTAGGTGTTCCAGGAAGTGTTGCCGGATTTTTTGCTACTTTAAAACACTGCAAACTTCCGATGGAAAAACTGATTCAGCCTGCAATTGATTTAGCGGATAAAGGATTTTCCATAACGGAACGGGAAGCTAATTTATTAAATTCAAATAGAGAATATTTTCAAAAACATAATCAGTCGTCCATAGTTTTCGTTAAAAATAATTCTTGGAAGTCAGGAGATTTACTGATTCAAAAAGAATTGGCCGAGACTTTAAAATTGATTCAGAAATTAGGATTAAAAGGGTTTTATGAAGGAAAAACTGCTAACCTTTTGGTTACCGAAATGAAAAAAGGGAACGGAATTATTACCCTGGAAGATTTAAAAAACTACAAAGTAGCAGAAAGAAAAGCATTGGAATTTGATTATAAAGGAAATCAGATTATATCGATGCCATTACCCTCAAGCGGTGGAATTTTGTTAGCTCAAATGCTGAAAATGTCAGGTTATGAAAATTTAGAAAAATACCAGCACAACTCTAAAGAAGCAGTTCAAGTTATGGCTGAATCTGAAAGAAGAGCTTTTGCAGACCGCGCAGAATATATGGGCGATCCTGATTTCATTAAGGATCAAACTTCATATTTAATTTCAGACGAATATTTGAAGAACCGCTGGAAAGGTTTTAGTTTTAACAAGGCAACACCAAGTTCGGAGGTCGGAAAAATCATCAAACAGCCAAAAGAATCTACAGAAACCACTCATATTTCAGTGATTGATAAAGAAGGAAATGCCGCAGCAGTTACCACCACTTTAAACGGTTTGTACGGAAGTAAGGTTGTAGTTGCCGGAGCCGGATTTTTTCTAAACAACGAAATGGATGATTTCTCCGTAAAACCCGGCGTTCCGAATATGTTTGGAGCCGTTGGCGGCGAAGCTAATTCAATTCAACCTAATAAAAGGATGCTGTCATCAATGACTCCGACGATTGTATTAAAAAACGGAAAACCTTACATGGTTGTTGGAACTCCCGGCGGAACAACGATTCCTACTTCTGTTTACCAATCGATTGTGAATGTGATTGATTTTAAATTGAATGCAAATATGTCTGTCAATTCTCCTAAGTTTCATCATCAATGGCTTCCGGAAACTGTTGCTTTTGAGAAAAATTTTCCCGAAACTACGATTAAGGATCTAGAAAAACTAGGTTACAAAGCAGAAAGAGTTAATCAATTGGGAAGAACAGAAATGATTTTGATTGATGATAACGGAACCATCAATGCTGTGGCTGACGGACGTGGAGACGATTCTGTTGCAGTGGAATAATTTCGAATCATATTTAACCCTCAACATTTGCTAACAACAAACTTTTCTCAAAAGTATAAATCTTAATAGTTATTTTCTTACTTTTCAACCAGAATTAAACATATTTCTTGTGAAAGCAAAAAAAATCTATCAGCAACTTTACTTTCAGGTGATTGTTGCTATTATTGCAGGAATTCTTTTAGGTAAATTTTATCCCGAATTGGGTGAAAAAATGAAGCCTTTAGGTGACGGGTTTATCAAATTGGTCAAAATGATTATTGCTCCCGTAATTTTCATCACATTGACTTTGGGAATTGCTCACATGACCGATTTGAAAAAAGTGGGAAGAATTGCAGTGAAAGCTATGATTTACTTCTTTACATTTTCAACATTAGCATTAATCATCGGATTAATCGTTGGAAATCTTTTACAACCAGGTTCCGGGTTAAATATTGACCCTGCAAGTCTCTCGGGTGATGTTTCGCAATATCAACAGAAAGCTCATGATACTACACTGACAGGATTTATAATGAACATAATCCCGGAAACACTTTTTAGTCCGCTGGTTGGCGACAATATCCTTCAGGTTTTGTTGGTTGCCATTCTGATGGGAGTTGCATTGGTTTTAACCAAAGAAAAAAGCCAACGGATTACTGATTTTTTACAAGATTTAGCAACACCGGTTTTCAAAATTGTGCATATGCTCATGAAACTGGCTCCGATTGGTGCTTTTGGAGCGATGGCATTTACAATAGGAAAATACGGTTTAGCATCTGTTTTAAATTTAATTTTCCTTGTTGGTACTTTCTATATCACCTCTATCCTATTTGTAGTTTTAATTCTCGGCTCTGTTGCTTGGTACAATGGTTTCAGCATTTTTAAACTGATGTATTATCTCAAAGAAGAACTTCTTTTGGTTTTGGGTACAAGTTCTTCAGAATCTGCCTTGCCGGGAATTATGGACAAGCTACAGAAAGCAGGTTGCTCAAAGGCGATCGTGGGATTGGTTGTTCCCACAGGATACTCTTTCAATCTTGACGGAACTAATATCTATATGACTTTAGCATCATTATTTATTGCTCAGGCTTTGAATATCGACCTTTCACTGGAAAAGCAATTAATGCTTCTTTTGGTGGCAATGTTGAGTTCGAAAGGAGCTGCTGGCGTTACCGGAGCCGGATTTGTAACTTTAGCAGCAACATTAGCGGTAGTTCCCGAAATTCCGATTGCAGGAATGACTCTGATTTTGGGAATTGATAAATTTATGAGTGAATGCCGAGCGTTAACAAACGTTGTTGGAAATTCTGTTGCAACTGTTGTCGTAGCGAACTGGGAAAAACAACTCGACAAAGATCAGTTGCAGTACTGCCTCAATAATCCTAATAAAATAGAGGAAAAATTGGAAGTTTAGCTTCTTATTTGGATAACCGAAAACCGTCATTTTCTAAATTTTAAATATTATTTTTGAAACCTCTCCTTCAAAATTTTGGATTTTAAAATTAGTTTTCTTAAATTTGCAGTACATTATCATTGAATAATGGTAATTTTTTTTTCATCATTTGTGTTTTTAAGCCTTCTTCATTGAAGGCTTTTTTTGTTCTCTCTTATTATCTTTCATCATCTTTATTACAATATATTTAATTAGATGTAAACTTAAAGAAATCATTCATTTACCCAGAAAATCACTAGCCTCGATTGTAACGGCATCCTTTTCTTTTGCTGCTGGTAAAAGCGAAGGCAAAAGAAAAGATACAGCACTTCGGCTTCGCTCAGTATAAATTACAAGCGAGATTAAGCTCCTTAGAACAATTACGTTTATGATGAATTTAAATTAAAATCGTAAGACTTGAAGGCTGTACTTTGATGTGGATGGGAGATTTTATTTTGTTGAATTCACCATCGAGATGCCAATTTTTGGTATTGACTTTAAATTCGACTTCTGAAACTGGCAGATAAGTGATGTAATCATCTTCTTTAAGTTTTTTGGTAAACATTCTGAATGCAAAAAGCGCAGAATACGTCAGTGGAAATTTTTTCACCAAAACCATATCAACCAAACCATCACTTTTACTAGCCATCGGAGCGATGTACGCATTATTCCCGAATTGACGCGTGTTTGCGATGTTCACCATTAAATACTTACCATTATACTGATGGTATTTTTCATCAGCAAACTTTAATTTGATGGGTTTGTAATTGAAAAATGTTTTAAGCGAAACTTTGATGTAATTTTTGAAACCACGGTCGGTTTTTTCAAATTCTTTGACCACTTTCCCGTCAAATCCGGTTCCTGAAACATTGATGGAAAGCCGATCATTAACGGTAAACGTATCAATCTTTCTGGATTTTTTTTGTTTTAATTTTTCCAACAGTTCATCTAAATTTTTGCTGAACTGCGTTTCATTAGAAAAACCATTTCCTGATCCTGCCGGAAAAATAGCCAAAATTTTATCGGTATTAATCAGATTTTTAGCAACCGTAGAAATTGTACCGTCCCCTCCGATTGCCACAAAAATATCCGTATCCGAAAAATGTTTCTGAATAAATTCTTCCGTTCCCGGAATAGATTCTGAAATGTAATATAAAGGATTTTCGACTTTCCTCTTCAGCTCATTGAGAAATGGCTGATAATTCTTTTTCGCCGAAAAAGGATTGATGATAAAAGCTACTTTTTCCATTGCCACAAAAGTAAAAAATGCTTCCTGATTTGGAAGCATTAATATTAGTTAATTTTCATTCTCTTTTTAAATTCAGGATTTACTGTTCCTTTCAGCTCTTCCCAAGATACAGGAATCACGATATCACCCGCTGCAAAAGCGGCAATTTCATAAGGACTGTAATGAAAATAGAGATTTTTCTCGTCAAAATAAAAATCTTTATTTGCAGGGATGACATCAACCAGAAGCATCTCAGAATTATTAACCGCACCGTCAGAATCGGTTGTTCCACTCGGAAGTTTGTCTATATTTTTCATTAAAAGCTCTGATAATCTGGCTTGTGGCATTGTCGTAATATCTTTCAAATTCAGTTTTTTATTACTTTTCAGATCAAAAACTCGTGCAGCAAAAGAATAATTTCCGTGCGCGCCGCCTTCGTAAGATGTAAACAGATACTCGATTTGAAGAAAATCGTCAGTCTGAGAAAGAAGCTTCATAAAAGACCCCGCTTCCCAAGTCTGTTTGTATTGGATATCAGCAATCCATTCGCTGCTTTTTTCTTTTGTCGATGAGAAAAATTCAGTTTTATCTTTATCTAAAAAACTCTGCAGTCCGTTTTTGGAAAAATCTGTAATCCCTTTTTTATCGTAATAAATGCTGTCTAAAAGCGCTTTGTCTTTCAGTGTAGGAAATACCAACATTTTTGAAGCATAATTCACAGAAAGTTTATCATTAATTTTCATAGAATCAGTTACTTTAACAGAATCTACCGTAAATTTTTCGGGAGCCTTAACTTCTGTAGTATTTGTCTCTGCTGTTTGAGAATCATTCTTTTTACAAGATGCTAGAGCAAATACTGCAGAAATAGTAAAAATAGCAATGGTGTTTTTCATAAATTATTATTTCGTGTAGCAATGCAAAAACCATTCAAAAGATGAATGGTTTTCGTTTTTATTTGATATTTGTTTACTTTACTTTTTGATTAAACTCATCACCTGGTTTTCGCTGTCAGAAATTACTTTCCATATTTGCTTGAAAGCGGGATAATATTCTTTAGGATAATCTGCACTTGCGATTTTATATTCTGAAATCGTGACAATTCTATTTTCTTTTCTTTCTACAGTGTAAGAATAACTAATTTCTTTATCTTCAGTCACAATTTTTTTGCTTTTTGGTAAATCTGCAACTTCATATCCTTCCGGAATTTCAATTTCAACAATTTTTGTCTTACTGATCGGCGAAATAAAATCAATCATATACTTTCTTTCCTCCTGCTGATCAAAATCGTTGGTCGTTTGATGCAAAAATAAAAGCGGGTTGATGATTTTTCTTTTACCTAAATTATCAATCATATTACTTGATGTAAAACTCATGGTAGATCTGAACTCTCCGCCTTCTAAAACTCTTGAATTGATATTATCAAAATCAACCGAAAAATTCTCCTTGTATTGTTTTTTGTATTTATCCGGATTTTCATCAAAATTTTCTTTTGCATTCAGAGCCAGCAAACCTTCATCCTGATCCTGATATTGACCTGTTACAGTACCGTCAGGATTTATTTTCGCTTTAGTTGTATGGCTATTATAACTTCCTTTAATATGAGAATTATTAGTTTTTTAAGACAAAAAAAGACTCCAAAAAAATGGAGTCTTTGAAATATTATTTTTGAAGATTATTAAACATCAATCTTAGCATATTTTGCATTTTTCTCGATAAATTCTCTTCTTGGAGGAACCTCATCACCCATCAACATTGAGAAAACAGAATCTGCCTCTACAGCATTATCGATCGTCACCTGCTTCAGAATTCTGTGGTCAGGATTCAATGTAGTTTCCCAAAGCTGCTCAGGATTCATTTCCCCAAGACCTTTATAACGCTGAACTTCAACACCTTTTCCGTCCGGAGCCATCTCTAAAGTTATCTCTTCACGCTCCTTTTCGTTGTAAGCATATACTTTCTTGTTTCCTTTCTTTAATAAATATAAAGGAGGTTGCGCAATATAAATATATCCGTTTTCGATCATTTCTTTCATGAATCTAAAGAAGAACGTAAGAATCAAAGTAGAAATGTGAGAACCGTCAATATCGGCATCGGTCATGATCACTACTTTATGATATCTTAACTTGGCCATATTCAAGGCCTTGCTGTCTTCTTCAGTTCCTACAGAAACTCCAAGTGCAGTGTAAATATTTTTAATCTCTTCGTTATCGTACACCTTATGAAGCATTGATTTCTCAACATTCAAAATCTTACCTCTTAACGGAAGAATCGCCTGGAAATGTCTGTCTCTACCCTGCTTTGCAGTTCCACCTGCCGAGTCTCCCTCGACTAAGAACAATTCAGATTCTGCTGGGTCTTTTGAAGAACAGTCTGATAATTTTCCCGGTAAACCAGAACCTCCCATCGGAGATTTTCTCTGAACCATTTCACGGGCTTTTTTCGCAGCCTGTCTAGCTTTTGCAGCCAAAACAACTTTCTGAACGATAATTTTAGCCTCATTTGGATTTTCTTCCAAGAAATTGGTCAACATTTCACCAACGATCTTATCAACCGCACCGGAAACTTCAGAGTTTCCAAGTTTAGTTTTAGTCTGTCCTTCAAACTGAGGTTCCATTACTTTTACAGAAATAACAGCGGTCAAACCTTCACGGAAGTCGTCTCCGGTAATTTCTACCTTTTCTTTTGCAGGAATTCCTAAATCATCTGCATATTTCTTCAATGTTCTCGTCAAAGCACGTCTGAAACCTGCTAAGTGAGTTCCACCCTCATGGGTATTGATATTATTAACGTAAGAGTGAAGATTTTCGCTGAAAGAAGTATTGTAACGCATCGCAACTTCTACAGGAATATCATCTCTTTCACCTTCCATGAAAATTACGTTTTCCATGATTGCTTCACGGCTTCCGTCAATGAATTCTACAAATTCTCTCAACCCACCTTCAGAATGGAAAACTTCAAAAGCAAAAGATCCGTCTTCGTTTGGCTCTCTTTCGTCAACCAAAGTAATTGTGATTCCTTTATTTAAGAAAGAAAGCTCACGCATTCTCGCTGCAAGCGTATCATAATTATAAACCAATTCCTGGAAAATAGTACCATCCGGCTGGAAGAAAACTTCAGTTCCTCTTTCGTTTGTGGTACCGATTTCAGCAACGTCTGCCAAAGCTTTTCCTTCAGAATATTTTTGTTGGTATAATTTACCATCACGGCTTACGGTTGCCACCAATAAAGTAGAAAGTGCATTCACACAAGAAACCCCTACACCATGCAAACCTCCAGAAACTTTGTAAGAATCTTTATCAAACTTTCCACCTGCTCCAATTTTGGTCATTACAACCTCCAAAGCCGATTTTTGCTCTTTCTCGTGCAAATCTACAGGAATTCCTCTACCGTTATCTTTTACAGAGATACCTTCTCCCTTATGAATTGTTACTAATATCGTATCGCAATGACCTGCAAGCGCCTCATCGATAGAGTTATCTACTACTTCATAAACCAAATGATGAAGACCTCTTACTCCTACATCTCCAATGTACATAGATGGTCTTAGACGAACGTGCTCCATGCCTTCTAATGCCTGGATACTACTAGCTGTATATTGTTTTTGACTCATATCTATTGGTTGTTCTTTTTAATATTAAATATATTTTTCAATTTATAATGGTAATCGAATCTATTATCATTTCCCTTAAAATAAACTTGTACTTCCATTCTGTCGGGATATAATAAAAGTTCAATATTTTTAATCTCATTCTTTTTCACCTCAATTTCTCCAACTTCCTGTTTTCCTTTAAGCGTATTATGATAGCTGCTTATAAATTTAAAATCGGAAGAAAGACTGTCTGCAAATGGAGTTATTTTAAATATAAAAACATATGTTTTTAATTTGAAATCGTATGTTAAATTATGCTGAATATTGTTGATGTAAAAAAATATATCAGATTGATCATTTTTGCTTTTTCCATAAAAGAATTGGTTGGGAAGTACCAGTTTCAAAGCTTTCTGCGGTATATCAATACTTCCTCTCGGAAGAATATACTCATTGGTCACATTGCCCACTCCATTATTCCAAATACTCCCAAAAAAATCATCAATGTTTTTCCTTGTTTTATCCTCATCAGGATTTGCCAAATATGCTTTGTATGGAGCAAAATTACAATCAGAATCCGGCATCTTACTATTAATTTCCTTACATAACCTAGTCATTAGACCAGGCGATTCTGAATCAAAACTTTCATTAATCTGAATTTTATTTGCTTTATTAATATCCCTGATAAACTGTACAGAGTTATCTATTTTACTATTAAAATTTACCACTTTCATATTAAAAAAGTGAGCTAAAAGCTGTTCATCAGTAATGTTACCAAAAAACTTCATATAAAAGAAATTCGTGGTATTATTTCGTGGGTTATAGGTGTCAAAATCTACGGTTCCTTTGGGTGCTTTCCAAGTACCGTTAGCTCTTACTGGGACTGTAGAAATCGGCTTACCCATCAATTTACTGTTGATTTCAGGAACAATCACAAATCCAGTCTTCAAAAAATCGTACTTTCTATTTTCGAAGAAAATTAAATCTAACGAATTGAAACTACCTCCATTTCCATCTGAATGCTGAAGGTTTTTAAAAAAAATTTCTTGTGAATTTTTTTTCTGTTCATTTACAAAAAAGTTGTATTCTCTGGGAAGATTTATTTTCTCTCCTTCCTGCATATAAATACGATTCAACCCATTCATAAACTGAGCAGAATAAAATGAAGCAGAAAAAAGAAAAAAGGCGATAACAACCTTTCTGTTTAATAATTTTACACTTCGTTTTTTTTGCACTTCGTTTTGAATAAAAATTCTTACAAATATCGTGATTTTTTTCGACTTATGAAAGTAATTTACCTCTTAAAATATCAGAATTTGTCCTAAAATTTGAATGATTCATTCAACAAAAAAAAACAATAAAGTTACAACGCAATAAACAAATGATTGCAATGTTTTAAATCATATAAAGTTACCCTAATTTTATCCGTAACTTTCAGCTGAAAATTAATATTATGGATGATTTTATCGCTGCACGAGCCCAGATGGCGCTTTCATTAGGTTTTCATATTATTTTCGCCTGCGTCGGAATGGTAATGCCTTTTCTCATGGCATTCGCACACTGGAAATACCTCAAAACCGGGAATGAAATTTACAAAGGTCTCACAAAAGCATGGAGCAAAGGTGTTGCGATTTTGTTTGCCACTGGAGCCGTTTCCGGAACAATGCTTTCATTCGAGTTGGGGCTTCTTTGGCCCGGATTTATGAAACACGCAGGTCCCATTTTCGGAATGCCGTTTTCTCTCGAAGGAACAGCCTTTTTTATCGAAGCCATTGCGATCGGATTTTTTCTTTACGGATGGGATAAATTTAATAAATGGTTTCATTGGTTTTGCGGATTTTTGGTTGGCTTAAGTGGTTTAGCATCAGGAATTTTAGTCGTTGCAGCAAATGCGTGGATGAATTCACCTACTGGTTTTGATTATATCAATGGAGAATACGTCAATATTGACCCGATTAAAGCAATGTTTAATGAAGCGTGGTTTCCACAGGCTTTACACATGACGGTGGCTGCATTTTGCGCGACCGGATTTGCCGTTGCTGGAGTTCATGCTTTCTTAATCATGAAAAAAAAAAATGTTGAATTTCATACCAAAGCATTCAGAATTGCCGCTGCTTTTGCAATGATTGGTGCGTTCGGTGCTCCTTTAAGCGGTGATGTGGCAGCAAAATCTGTTGCAGAAAGACAACCTATAAAATTAGCTGCGATGGAAGCGCATTTTAAAACTGAAAAAGGTGCAGCTTTTGTGATTGGTGGAATTCCTGATGAAGAAAAAGGTGAAATTAATTATGCTTTAAAAATTCCAAAAGTTTTAAGCTTTTTAGCTACTAATGATTTTAACGCAGAAATAAAAGGTTTAAATGATTTTCCAAAAGATGAATGGCCACCTGTTGCGGTTGTACATTACGCTTTCCAGATTATGATTTTCTTTGGCGTGGTGATGATTTGTATCGGAAGTCTTTATCTCTACGCTTTCTTTTTTAAAAAAGATTGGCTAAATAAAAACTGGCTGCTGAAAACATTTCTTTTTGCAACACCATTTGGATATATTGCCCTAGAAGCTGGCTGGACAGTCACTGAAGTCGGAAGACAACCTTGGATTATTTACGGAATTATGAAAACCGTAGATGCTATGACACCAATGCCTGGAATTCAGTATTCATTTTACTTTTTTACGGCTATTTTTATTTCATTATCATTGATTATTATTTTTCTTTTGAGAAGGCAGATACAGATGGTTCCCAAACTTTACGACCCGACAGATGCACAATTTAACACTAAAAACAAAAAATCATGATATACGTTGTAATTGGTTTCTTATGGCTTTCCGTATGCCTTTATGTGATTTTGGGTGGTGCTGATTTCGGAGCAGGAATTGTAGAATTAATGACTAAAAAGAAAAACAGAAAATACACAGAAAAAATCATGTATGAATCAATAGCACCTGTTTGGGAAGCCAATCATATGTGGTTAATTATTGCGATTGTTATTCTATTCGTAGGATTCCCTGAAATCTATACAACAATGTCTACTTACCTTCACATTCCTTTGGTTTTGATGCTGGTGGGAATTATTGCGAGAGGAACTGCGTTCACCTTCAGACATTATGATGCAGTGGAAGATCAATGGCAGATAATTTATACACAGATTTTCTATTATGCGAGTCTTCTAACACCCTTTTTCTTAGGTTTAATAGCCGCTGCGACGGTTTCACAATCAATCAATCCTGATGCAAATAACTTTTTAGATTTGTATGTCTTCAGCTGGCTCAATTGGTTTGGTGTTGCGGTTGGATTATTTACCGTTTCTCTTTGCGCTTATTTAGCTTCCATTTTTTCTTTACGGGAAACCAGCGACAGATTAGAATTAGGTTTAATGATTAAAAAATCACATCAGACAATGATTTTTGTAGTCGTAACGGGATTGTTGGTCTTTTCTGCTGCTTATTTTTCCGATATTCCTTTAACAAAATGGATTTTTTCTAAACCATTGGGTGTGATGTCAATTTCCTTTGCAACCGTTGCCTTAGGTTTAATATTAAGAGCAATGCATAACCGGAAATTGCTTCCAGTAAGAGCTTTAGCCGGTTTTCAGATCATTATGATTCTTGTAGCAGCAACGTATCAACATAATCCGGATATTATTTTATTAGGAAACGGACAACACCTTTCTTTATTAAAACATATCGCTGCCGAAAAAACAATTTCTGCTTTGGGTTGGGCTTTGGTTTTAGGATCACTATTTATTTTACCGTTCTTATTTTATCTGATGTTTTCATTTACAAAAGCAAAAGGAAAATCTTAAAGTTATTTTATAGTTAAAACCAATTCTACTCTACGGTTCTTGATTCGGTCGGCCTCTGTTATTTCAGGGTAAACGACCGGATTGAGATGACCGAGACCTTTTACCATAATTCTATTCTGCTCAATACCTTGTTTCAGCAAATAGTCTTTGATTGCAGTAGCTCTCGTCCATGAAAGATTGAATGTTTTTAATCAATATCTTCACCATCGAAATTCTCGTAATCGCAGCAAATATGTCCCTGCAATTCAACCTCAAGACTTGGATTTTCTTTTAATATTTTTGAAAGTTTCAGCAGATTTGTATTTCCGGACGGAAGCCAGAAGTGACGACCTCCAATAAAATTCACATCAGGAAGTGAAAAAGTATCTTTCACTTTCATCATTGCAATTTTCGTATTGAGAAAACTTGGATACGCTTTTCTCGAAATTTTTTCTCTAGGAGCGAATGATTTTTCAATAAATACATCCACTCTTCTGTTTTTTTCTCGAAGATCTTCTGTACTGTTGTCGTTGATTTGTTTTTCTACACCCAAACCAACTGTAGTTTGCAATTTAATATTGTTCGAAATTTTTCCTTTTAAATATTCACTGACTGCATTTGCACGGTTTTCTGATAGTTTTTTATTGAGTGCAAGATTTCCGGAAGGATCACAATTTCCAAAAATTCTGAATGTGAGATTACTTTTTAATCGGGATAAACTATCCAACTTGTTTTTAGATACCTGATTAAGCTCATAACTGTTGTTTTTAAAATAAACGGAAGTGAGCATTTGTGCATCAAATGTTATAGAAATAAAAAACAGAAAAAAGAATATGAAGGCTTTCATTAGTTTTACTTAAAACGCAAAATTGTTCAATTATTGTTATTAAAAAATTAAAAATCCTGAAATTTTCAGGATTTTTAATTTGACGTTTAATTTTTAATTCCTTTTCTGTAAATTATCTGATTTGATTCTGTTGTTACTTTTATAAAATAAGCACCTTGATTTAAACCAGAGGTATCTATGTTTTTTGAAGATTTATTTCTCAACACTAGACGCCCACCTTCATCGTAAATGTCAATACTTTTAATTTTCTCATTTGTATTTAATAGTAATTGATCGCCGAAAGGATTAGCAAACTGAACCAAATCATTTTTATCTGCATTTTCTGATACGGAAAGTGTGGAGTTTGAAATTATATATTTAATTATTTTTGTCGGAGTAAATAAGTAAATGTAATTATCCTTAATTTCAATTCTATAGGTATATGGTGCCGGATAAGGGTAAAAATCATACCTGTTAAAACCTGTTGGAAAGGTTTGCAAAGCATTTATTGTCTGTAAATTTCCTGAAAAAGAATAACTAATAATTTCGTAGTCATTGGTATTGTTTGATTCGACCAATAAAAATACATTTCCGCTTCCTTGAGTCTTGTATGATGAACTTTCAAGTGTGTAAGGTATCGAGTTGATGGAAGCTGGAATTGGAAAAATCCCACTGTTGCCAAAATTCGCATCCAGTAATCCGTTTGAATTTGTTTTAGATAAACTGTATTGCCCAGTCCCATCATTATAAATGAAGTTAATCATAGAGTTATCAATCTGATGAGGAATTGAATTGATCAACATTTAAGGTATAATAGAAGTATTTCCATAACCACCATTGCCATAACTTAAATCTAAGCTTCCTGTGCTTGTATTAATTTTTCTGATTCCATTTGTCATTTGAGCTGTACTGGTTCCGAACTCATAAGCAAAATTACCTACAACTAATCCTTTATAATAGCCAACTGAATAAGGTAGCGTAGTGATACTTCCGTTGGTTCCGTATGAGGTGTCTAAAGCTCCATCAGATAAGATTTTTGTGAAATTTGCATCTTTTCTGAATATCATTTTACCGTCACTCAAAATGTGCAAATACTTTTTTTGGTTAATAGAGTTTATTCCCCAATTATTCATAAAAACATTGTCAAATGTTCCACTAGAAAAATATTTAGAATCTGAAGCTGTGATCAAATAATCTTCGGTGCCATAATACATTGTATCCGGAGATCCGGGATTTCCTCCATCTGTAAATTCACCATTAGTTCCAAAGCTGAGATCTAAACTGCCATTAGAATTTAATCGGATGAATTTGCTGTAACCAGCAGAAGATCCTGGGTTGCTATAATTAAAACATACTAAAATTTTATCACCCAATAATTTATGAGTAGCATACGATCCTGTATGAGGATAGATATATTCTCCGTTATTTCCAAAACTTAAATCTTTTGTAAGTGTAATTTGTGCATAAGAATACGCAAGATTGCAGGCAAGAACTGCAGAAATTATTTTTTTCATCTTAGGTGTTTTTTTTTCCTAAGAGCAAAGTTAATAAAAATTAATCACATGAAAATGATAAAAAGCGAACTTTAAGTTCGCTTTTTTTTACTTATTTATTTCTACTTGATTTTAAACCAATTTCATCAATACATTCTCATCAATCTTCTCAACCTTCACCAAATTACCTTTCGTTAAAGTTTTAGAAGCTTTATCCCATTTCTTTCCTGATAATTTGCTTAAAGTTTTCACTTCAGCCAAAGCGATTTGTTCGCCAGATTTTAGGATATCAAGAATAATCTTTTCATCTTCTCCTAATTCAATTTGAGCAACGGTTTTTTCTGGTCTCATTTGAGGGAAGAATAATACTTCCTGAATTGATGGATTGTTTGTTAAAAACATAATCAATCTGTCCATTCCGATTCCTAAACCTGAAGTTGGCGGCATTCCGTATTCTAGAGCTCTCAGGAAATCTTCATCGATAAATCCTGTTGCTTCATCATCACCTTTTTCAGCTAATTTCAATTGCTCTTCAAAACGTTCCCTCTGATCAATCGGGTCATTTAACTCCGAATAAGCATTCGCAATTTCTTTACCGCAAACCATTAATTCGAAACGTTCAGTCAGACCTTCTTTGCTTCTATGTTTCTTGGTCAAAGGAGACATTTCGATCGGATAATCGGTAATAAAAGTCGGCTGAATGAAGTTTCCTTCACATTTTTCACCAAAAATTTCGTCGATTAATTTTCCTTTACCCATCGTTTCATTTACATCAATTCCGATAGATTTAGCAAAATCAAACAATTCCTGTTCAGATTTTCCTGTAATATCGAAACCTGTATATTTGATAATGGCATCGGTCATTGAAACTCTTGGATAAGGAGCTTTCCAGCTGATGGTATGTTCGCCAAAAGTTGATTCTGAATTTCCGTTCACCGAAGTTGCACAGAATTCCAGTAATTTCTCTGTGAAATCCATCATCCAATTGTAGTCTTTGTAGGCTACATAAATTTCCATTGCGGTAAATTCCGGATTATGAGTTCTGTCCATACCTTCATTTCTGAAGTTTTTCGAAAATTCATAAACACCGTCAAACCCACCAACAATCAATCTTTTCAGATACAATTCGTTTGCGATTCTTAAATATAAAGGAATGTCTAAAGCATTGTGATGCGTTATGAATGGTCTAGCCGCAGCTCCACCAGGAATTGACTGCAAAATTGGAGTTTCAACTTCAAAATAACCTGCATCATTAAAGAAAGTTCTCATGGCATTGAACAGTTTTGTTCTTTTCACGAAAATTTCTTTTACCTGCGGATTCACCGTCAAATCGACATAACGCTGTCTATATCTCATTTCAGGATCGTTGAAAGCATCATGTACCACTCCGTTTTCATCAGTTTTTGCTTGTGGAAGCGGACGCAATGCTTTGGTAAGCAATGTAAAATTTTTAACCAAAACCGTCTTCTCACCAACCTGAGTGGTAAACAATTCTCCTTCGATGCCGATGATGTCACCGATATCTAAAAGATGTTTATAAACGTCGTTGTATAAAGTTTTGTCTTCTCCTATACAGATTTCGTCTCTGTTGAAGTACACCTGAATTTTCCCTGTAGAATCCTGCAATTCAGCAAAAGAAGCCTTCCCCTGAATTCTGCGAGACATCAATCTTCCCGCAATCTTCACCTGTTTACTTTCAGAAAAATTCTGTTTTATAGATTCTGTAGTATCTGTAATAACATATTCTTCTGCCGGGAATGCGTTGATTCCCATTTCAACAAGCTTAGTCAGCTTTTCTCTTCTAATGATTTCCTGTTCTGATAATTGCATTATAATTCGATTTTTTCGAATTGCAAAAATAGTGAATTTTAAGCGTTTATGAAACTTGAATTTTACTTAAACCACAAATCGTTAAAATCGAAGTAGTGAAGAGTCACAAAAAGTTTTTTATTTTATCAAAACTGATTAAGATTTGCCCTGTGAAATTGTTATAATGATTTAAGTATTTTCAAACCACCCCGTCAAAAATTATTTTGAATTTTCGCCACCCCTCCAAAGGTGGGAAATTTTTCACAATGAATCACTCGCAGCCCGACTTGAGTGCGGAACCCTTCGACTTCGCTCAGGATAAACTACTAGCGGATAAAGCTGCTCAAATCTAACGAATTGGTTACGAATTAGTTAAATAAAAATTTTAGAACCAACCTTTTCTTTCTTGTTGAGGAAAAAACGTCCACGCCAAAATTCTGCTCAATTTCTGACCTTGAGACATATCAATTGTCTTCACTTCAATGGCTTTAACTTTCTTTAAAAGTGAATTTAATTTAAATAAATTTTCTTTTTTTGAAACCAAACAAGTAAACCAAAGTATTTGAGAAGAATACAAGGTACTTTCTTCAATCATTTTTGAGATAAAAGCCAGCTCTCCACCTTCACACCACAACTCAGATTGTTGTCCGCCAAAATTGAGATTGGGCTTTTGAATCTTTGATTTTTTAAGATTTTTTGTTTTTCTGAGATTTCCTTTCATTGCAGATTCTTCGGAATCATGGAAAGGTGGATTGCACATGGAAAACGCAAATCTGTCTTCGGAATTGAGAATATTTTTAAAGATAAATTGAGAATCCGGCTGAAATTCCAATTGAATATTTTCAGAAACATCAGGATTTTCATCTAAAATCTTCTGAGCGTTTTCGAAAGACTTTTGATTAATATCTGTACCCAACATTCCCCAACCGTACGATTGATGGGCAATTAAAGGATACACAAGATTTGCTCCTGTTCCGATATCCAAACCTTTTACTGCTGAACCTTTCGGGATTTCTTTCAAATTTTCAAATAGTAAATCAGCGATGTAGTGAATATAATCTGCACGTCCCGGAATGGGCGGACAGAGATTTCCGTCAGGAATATCCCAGTTTTTAATTTGATAAAAATGCTGCAATAAAGATTTATTAAGCAATTTCACTGCCTTCGGAATGCTGAAATTGATGGTAAAATTTCCGTAAGCATTTTTAAATACATAATGTTTCAGTTCCGGCACACAGGAAATCAGTTGTTCAAAATCGTAAGGATTTTTGTGTAGATTTCTTGGGTGCAAATTTGATTTTTCTGACATTATTTTTCTTTCTCTAATTTTTCAATTCCGGATTTTATATCGGGGTGACTCATAAAAAGATTCCAAATCAAGCCGGTTCTGTGGTTTTCAATCATGACCGTCATGGGTGCTTGATTTAAGCCCATAAAAATAGGTGAGCACCAATTGTTATTCAAATCAAATGAGTCCCGGAAGCCATATTCGCCCCAAAGAAAATCACCGTAATTCAGGTAGAAATTCTTCAAAACAGCCATAGATTCAGTGGGTGTATAAGGAAATGAGGCAATCGCTCCGGTTGGTGTCAATTTTCCTGTATCTTCTCTTTCCACAGGCTCATCCGGATTGTACCCGTTGGGTCCGTCGGAAGCTGTAAGTCCCCATCCATCCTTACCGTAGCCTTTTTGTTTCTTGGGATTTTCTACGCAATAAAGGTAATTGATTTTGGCAATATTCTGATTATTTTTAAAATAATTGGTGTATCGGTCGGTAATTTTATGCGGATCAAATCCCATAAAAGAATAGTGCGCAAAAAACAGCGGACCACCTTTGTTTACGCCAACATCCAACTTAATTCCGTAGTAAGTATTTCCGTTTTTGTAAAATTCGCCTTCATTTGAGTTGCCCCAATCTTTTCTGTAGTCCTGCGCCACTTTTTCCTGACTTGCCCAGCCTGAATAATACATACTTGCAGGCACAGAATGCGTAGGCGAAGCAATCGCCATCAGATAAGTAACCATTGTTTCGTTCCAGCCAATTAACTTATGATTGATTGTCCAAGCTTGATCAGGCGACCAATGCCAATACAGATATTTGCTGTCGGGCGTTTGTCTGAACCAACTCCACTCTATTCCTTTCCAAAATTTGTCAATTTTTGTGCGAATGTTTTTTTCTTCAGAATTATCTTTATTAAAATATTGATGTGCTGCCAATAAACCCTGAACCAAAAATGAAGTTTCAACCAAATCAGCTCCGTTATCTTTTTTCCCGAAAAACGCTTCAGTTTTCCCTGTTTTTCCATCAATAAAATGAGCAACTGCACCGTGATATTTATTGGCTTTTTCAAGAAAATTTACAATTTTAGTAAATCTTTCCGCAGATTCTTTCCTTGAAATAAAACCTCTTTCAGTTCCTGCAATCAGAGCCATAATTCCAAAGCCTGATGCTCCGGTGGCAATCATATTTTGTCTTCCGTTGGTATTTTCTTTGGATAATCCGCTTGCAGACTCTGCTCCATCCCAGTAATAATTAAATGATGCTTCCTGAACCATGGTCATCAGTTCTTCATCTGACATATTTTTGGTTTCTGAAGAAACGATCTCAGAAAGTTTAGATTCATTAAAAAGCTTATCAAGAAAACTAATTTTATAAGAATATTTTTTACCGATTTCATTCGTAAAATCAGCAAAACGATTGATATAAACGTCCTGAATTCCGACCGGTTTGAAATTTTTTCCGTTTTCGGAACGATAGATTTTCACATATTGAATATTCTTATCGTTAATCTGATTCCATTTGAGGTCAACGTGTTTCATGAAACCCTTAGCAGAAGAAATTTTTGGAGTTTCTGTAATATTTTTTTTCTCTTTTGATTCAATCAATGAAATATCATCCAGCCAAATTTTATTATCAGATGACAAAGTTTTTTCAGGTTGAGAAAACACGATCGCTTTCACTGATTTAGGATTATTTTTAATGGAAGAATCAAAACTCGAAACATCAATCAGGACATTTTCCCATTTACCTCTTTTGCTTAATTTAAAATTAACAGTTTTAGAAAAACTTCCATCAGTCTTTTGAATTTTAACAGAAGGCAAAATATTGCTTTCTATATTTTCACTCTTGATCCAGAAAGTTATATAATTAGGTTGTGTAAAAAAGTCTTTTCCTCTTACATCTTCGTATTCAATTGAAGCTTCCCATTTTCCGTCAGGCGAATTTTTATAGTCAAGCAAAAGTGAATTTCCGGGCGAATTGAATTGGGAATGGTCAACCAGTAATTTAGATTTCTCATTTTTCACAAAAGCATTTTCACTAAAACTAACTTTGCTGTAATAAAAACTGTCTTTCATTAAACTATTAGTAAAAAATCGATAATCATATCGATATTCCTGAGCCAAGATACTTCCCGAAATTAAGACAAGAAAAAGATGCGCTTTTTTCATACTGATACTTTTTCTAAAATTAAGATTATTCTTGAATAATTTTATCATTTTCCATAAAAAAAGACAGCAACAAAGCTGTCTTTAATATCGAATATAGCGGATACTATTTTTTCTGACTCAAAATATATTCCACCATTTTTTTTGCATCTTCTTTTGAAATCTGCGAATGAGGCTGCATCGGAACGCTTCCCCAAACTCCACTTCCGCCTTCGATAATTTTTGAGGCAAGAATCTCAATATCCTTTTCAGAATATTTTGCCGCAATTTCTTTGTACGAAGGTCCTATCAAACGTTCATCAGCATTATGACATGCCATACAATCTGAAGCTTCTATTAAACTTTGCCCCGAAACATTGGCTGTAACCGGCGTAGAAGTATCTGGTGATGGCTGTATTTCTGAATTTTCTTTTTTAGAACAGGAAAAAACAAGTAAACTTGCCAATCCTGTTATAAACAGTTTTTTCATTATTTAGCAGTTGCCGTAGAATCTGTAGATGGTGATGGTGCTGGAATTGCAGCAGCCGGAGCAGTTTGAGTTTTAGCTGTAGAATCTGCTGCTACAGTCGGAGCTGCAGGTTCTTCCAACATAACATTGGTGTCCTGCAAAGATTTGTCAGTCTTTTTTGAACAACTTAATGCGAATATACTTCCGATAAATGCGATTGCGAATACTTTTTTCATAGGTAAATATTTATTATTTTTAAATGTAGTTGAAATAAAACGTAAAATTTCAATATCAAGATTTTTCAGACACAAAAATATAAAAATAAAGTTTCAAAAGCGAGATTTAAAGCTATATTTAAAGCTATATTAAATCATATTTCAACTCATTCCCAAAAAAATAAATTTTCATTTTTTTGAATTTTTTATTTCTGATATTAAAAAAAGTTTTACATTTGTCCCATGATTAATTCAGTTAACAAAAATTGGTGGTGGCACTCAAACTCTTCGTCGGGTCTGATGCTATTGTCGTGTTGTTAATTTACAGCAAGAATATTATAGAAAAACATACAGAGACTTTGACGATTGCGTTGAAGTCTTTTTTTTGTCAAAAAATTTAAAATTATCAAAATGTTTAATAACAAAATTAATATAAAAACCACCTCAAGAAAATCACTCGGGGATCTGCAAACCCCGATGAATATTTATCTTCAGATCAGAGATAAATTTCGTGATACCATTCTTCTTGAAAGTTCAGATACAAAGAATATCGATAACAATTTTTCTTTCATTGCGGTGAATGCTATTGCAGGAATTGAAATTAAAAATCTTCACGAGTTTGAAGTAAAATTCCCGAATGAAAGTCCGGATAAAAAGCCTTTAGAAAATATAAAAGTCACCGATTTACTCAATGATTTCTCTAAAGCTTTTGTATGTGAAAAAACCAACGATCCCATTGAAGAAACGGCGCAAAGCCTTTTTGGGTATACAAGTTTTGAAGCCGTTCCGCTTTTTGAAAACATTCAATTTAAACCTCAAAGCGAAGAAGTTGAAATCCCTATTTTGCGTTACAGACTCTATCAATACGTGATTGCTATTAATCATTTTAATGATGAAATGCATTTTATCGAAAACCAGATCGATGGTGTAAAATCTGAAATGCGATTGCTGCAGGATTTAATTAAAAATAAAAATGCCCTCGTTTATCCTTTCGAAAAAGATGGTTTTGAAACCTCAAATCTTACCGATGAAGAATATCTTGAATTGGTAGAAAAGGCTCAGAAACACTGTATGAGAGGTGATGTTTTTCAGTTGGTTTTAAGCAGAAGATTCGAACAAAAATTCAAAGGAGACGAGTTTAATGTGTATCGTGCTTTGAGGAATATCAATCCGTCTCCATATTTGTTCTTCTTCGATTATGGAAATTACAAATTATTCGGTTCAAGCCCTGAAAGTCAGTTAATTATTAAAAACAACAAAGCCATCATTCATCCGATTGCCGGAACTTTCAAGAGAAGTGGTGATTTCGAAACCGATCTGCAGTCTGCCGAAGCTTTAAAAAAAGATCCGAAAGAAAATGCCGAACACACCATGTTGGTTGATTTGGCTCGAAATGATTTAGGCAAAATGGGAAAAAACGTTACGGTAACCAAACTGAAAGAAATCCAGCTTTTCTCTCACGTCATTCACATGGTCAGTGAAGTGACTGCAGAACTAGAAGAAAATACCAATCCGTTTGACATTGTTTCTAACACCTTCCCACAGGGAACTTTAAGTGGAGCTCCAAAATACAAAGCCCTTCAGCTCATCAACGAATACGAAAAAGACTCCCGTGGATATTACGGTGGCTGCATCGGAATGGTTGGTTTGAATGGCGATTGCAATCAGGCAATTATGATCAGAACTTTTCTGAGCAAAAACAACACATTATTTTATCAAGCAGGAGCAGGATTGGTCGCAAAATCAGTTCCCGAAAATGAACTTCAGGAAGTCAACAATAAACTTAACGCCCTGAAAAAAGCGGTAGAGAAAGCGGAGAAGTTGATTTAATTTTTTTATGGCGACAAATTTCCGTCTTCCGCTCCCACTCTTTTGCTTCGCAAAAGGAGTTCCGCTCAAGCCGGGTCGCAAAGTTCTCCTAATTTAACAATTTAAGTACAAAACAAAACATTAGATATAAAAATGAAAACTGAAATAAATAACCAATCAAAAATCCTCGTCTTCGACAATTACGATAGCTTTACCTACAATCTCGTTCAGATGATTGAAAAAATCACGAATCAAAAAGTTGACGTTTACCGAAACGATGAAATTACTTTGGAAGAAATCGAAAACTATGACAAAATCATCCTTTCCCCCGGGCCGGGAATCCCTGAAGAAGCCGGAATTTTATTAGATTTAATTAAGAAATATGCACCAACAAAAAGTATTTTAGGAGTTTGTCTTGGTCAGCAAGCAATCGCAGAAGCTTTTGGTGGAAATTTGATTAACCTCACAGAGATTTTCCACGGTGTAGCAACATCTTCAAAAACCGTCAGAGAAAACATAAAATTATTCAAAGATTTACCCGAAGAAATTGAAGTTGGAAGATATCACAGCTGGGCAGTCAATCTGGAAAACTTTCCTAACGAATTAGAAATTACAGCAACAGATAACGACGGAATGATCATGGCTTTGCAGCACAGAAGTTATGATGTTCACGGCGTTCAGTTCCATCCTGAAAGCATTTTAACACCTGATGGCGAACATATTATCAGGAATTTTCTTAAAAATTAATTATATGACATTAGAAGAATTTAAAAAATTTCTTTTACTGAAAGATATTTATCTGAAAAATTCGTCAACGAAAAGTAATGATGAAGGAGTATTAGAGATATATTTTTATATATTAAAATATGAAAATACAGATAGCGATTGGTGGAATGAAGGACATGATTCCTCAGATATAATTTCTATAATAAAATTTTATGGAAATGGTATTTGGGCTAAATTAAATAATGACATACTAAACTGGAGTGGATTTCAAATAGAATTATTTGCTCAAAGTTTACTTATATCTTATCCTCAATATCCAGAAAAAGAATTAGTACAAGAGCGAATTGATTTTTATAATTATTTATTAACTATTAAACCTATCCAAAATTGTGATTTAATTGGAATTTTTGATTCTTGGTTGCATTTGGATTTAAGTTTGGCAAATTTAGAAACATTGCAAAAGTTAGCTTTATTAGTAAAGCTTGAAACATATATGAATGTTGAAGATTATGAAGATTTTAACTCATTTAAAAGATTGTACTTAGCTATACAATCAAAAAAATAATTATTATCAAAAATGAAAGAAATACTCGAATACCTTTTCAATCATCACACACTATCAAAATCGGAAGCAAAAGCGATTATGATTGAAATTGCTCAAAATAAATTCAACACAACTGAAGTCACAGCTTTCGTTAGTATTTTTCTGATGCGAAATATCACTTTAGAAGAATTGGAAGGCTTCAGACAGGCGTTACTCAGCATGGCAGTTCATGTCGACATCGAAGCCGAAAATACCATCGACATTGTAGGAACCGGCGGTGACGGAAAAAACACTATCAACATTTCCACCTTAGCCAGTTTCGTCGTTGCCGGAGCCGGACAAAAAGTAACCAAGCACGGAAATTACGGAGCTTCTGCCATAACCGGATCGTCGAATGTGTTGGAAGCACTAGGTTATCAGTTCAAAAAAACTTCAGAAGAATTAAATCAGGATTTGGAAAAAGCTAACATCTGTTTTCTGCATGCTCCTTATTTTCATCCGGCATTGCAGTCTGTAGGTGCTTTGAGGAAATCTTTAGGTTTACGTACGTTTTTCAACCTGCTTGGTCCCTTGGTCAATCCTGCAAAACCTCAGTTTTCAGTGATTGGCGTTTACAATCTTGAGATTGCTAGAATTTATCAGTATTTGCTGCAAAAAGACAGTCGGGATTTTATTTTGGTGCATGGTTTGGACGGCTACGACGAAATCAGCCTCACCGGTGACAGCAAAATCATTTCAAAAACTGGTGAAGAAATTTATTCATCAAAAGATTTAGGTTTTAATCCTGTTGATCCTCAAAATATTTCTGGAGGTTCAACCATTCAGGAATCGGCGGAGATCTTCAAAAATATATTAGATGGAAATGGCTCCTCAGATCAAAACGCTGTGGTTATAGCGAATGCAGCCATTGCACTTTATCATTCGAAAACATGGGGTTCATATCAGGATTGTCGTTTGCTCGCTCAGGAAAGTTTAGAAAGCGGAAAAGCCTTAATCAGTTTTAATAACTTGATTACGCAATAATTTTTGGACGAAAATTTAACTTCATAGAATGTCAATAAAATTTTCTTTTCTGGCGACAAATTCCGTCTTCCGCTCCCACTCTTTTGCGATGCAAAAGGAGTTCCGCTCAAGCCGGGTCGCAATGTTGTTATAATCAGAAAATTTAGTTAATAAATCAAAACCACAATGTTCACAGAGCCTTGTGTACCTTGTGAAAAACCTTGTGTCCTTAGTTGTTAAAAAATAAAAAATGAACATCTTAGATAAAATCATCGCAAGAAAAAAAGAGGAAATTTCAGATTCAAAATCTAAAATTTCTTTACAACAATTGAAAGATTCAGAATTTTTCAACAGAAAAACTTTATCATTAAAAGAAACATTACAATCAAAATCGGGAATTATCGCAGAATTCAAAAGACAATCTCCATCAAAAGGAATTATTAATGATAAAGTTTCTCCTCTTGAAGTTGTTTCGGCTTATGAAAATTTCGGAGCAAGTGCCGTTTCTATTTTAACGGATCAGGATTTTTTCGGTGGAAGTTTTGAAGATATTTTGAATGTGCGAAATCATATCAACATTCCAATTCTGCGAAAGGATTTTATGATTGATGAGTATCAGTTTTATGAAGCAAAATCGATGGGTGCAGACGTAATTTTGCTAATCGCAGCGTGTCTGTCGGCCAATCAGGTTTCAGAGTTTACTGAATTGGCGCATAGTTTAAATTTGGAAGTTTTATTGGAAATTCACACCGAAGATGAACTTCAGCACATCAATAAAGAAGTTGACTTTGTAGGAATAAATAACAGAAATTTAAAAGATTTTAAAGTTGATTTACAACATTCCGTTCATCTCAAAAATCAACTTCCAGAAAATACATTATCCATCGCAGAAAGTGGTATTTATAGCGAAGAAGATTTTAAATTCCTGAAAGAAAAAGGCTTCGATGGATTTTTGATGGGAGAATATTTTATGATAGATGAAAAACCAGAGAAGAAATTCTCTGAATTTATTTCTAATGTAACAACGTAACAGTTTATACATTTACCAATGACAGAGAGCCAAAGACAAGAAGCCAACAGCCAACCACAAATTAAAGTTTGCGGATTGACCCAACTCAGCCAAATTCGTGAATTAGCGGCCTTAAAAGTTGATTTTCTAGGGTTCATTTTTTATAAAAAATCGCCAAGATTTGTCTTGAATCATTTGAGTTTAAATGAAATTGCTAAAATAAATCATCAAGGAAAAGTAGGAGTTTTCGTGAACGAAAGTATTGAAAAAATTATCGAGATTTCAGAAAATGCAGATTTAAATTTTATTCAACTTCACGGGGACGAAAATGAAGAATATGTTTTAAAGTTAAATCAAAGATTAAGCGAAAATATAAAGATTATTAAAGTAGTTAGAATCGGAAATCAGCATCCAAATGATTTACAAGAAACAATCAATAGACAACCTGCAATCATCAACTATTTGCTTTTCGACACAGATTCAAAAGCTTTTGGCGGAACTGGAAAAACCTTTGATTGGAACATATTAAATCAAATTGAAATTCAATTACCTTATTTTCTGAGCGGCGGAATTTCTTTGGAAAATATTGCTCATATTAATAATTTAGATCAAAAACCATTTGCTTTGGATATCAATTCAAAATTTGAAACCGAACCGGGAATTAAAGATGTAGAAAAAATAAAAAAATTAATGCTTAATCAATGAAAAACCACAACTACAAATCAAAAATAGAATGGACGGGAAATACCGGTGAATCAACAAAAAATTACCGTTCTTATGAGAGAAGTTATATCATATCGGTTGATGGAAAAGCCCAAATTAATGGTTCTTCAGATCCAGCATTTTTAGGAAATCCTGAACTTCACAATCCTGAAGATTTATTGTTGGCTTCCGTTTCGTCTTGTCATTTGCTATGGTATCTTCATTTTTGTTCAGTCAATAAGATTTTGGTTTTAGAATATGTGGATTTTGCAGAAGGAACAATGATAGAAAGTGAAAATGGAAGCGGAAAATTCACTGAAATAATTCTTAAACCTAAAATTTTAGTTGCTGAAGAAAATATGATCAAAAAAGCAATCGAAATGCATCAAAAAGCAAATGAATATTGCTTCATTGCTAACTCATTGAATTTTGAAGTAAAACATCAACCAGAAATTAATTACAAAAATGATTAAAACAAATTATAAAAATCCAGACGAAAACGGATATTACGGCGAATTTGGAGGTGCGTTTGTGCCGGAAATGTTGTACCCGAATGTGGAAGAATTACAAAACAATTATCTTAAAATTATAGAATCTGAAGAATTCCAAGATGAATATCAGGATTTGCTGAAAAATTATGTCGGAAGAGCTACTCCACTCTATTTTGCGAAAAATTTAAGTGAAAAATATAGAACTAAGGTTTATTTAAAGAGAGAAGATCTCAATCATACGGGAGCTCATAAAATCAACAATGCTTTAGGACAGGTTTTACTAGCAAAACGTCTTGGAAAACACAGAATTATCGCAGAAACAGGAGCCGGACAACACGGCGTAGCAACCGCAACAGCGTGTGCATTATTAGGACTCGAATGTATTGTTTACATGGGCGAAGTAGACATTGCAAGACAGGCTCCGAATGTTGGAAGGATGAAAATGTTGGGAGCAACAGTAATTCCCGCAACATCAGGTTCAAAAACGTTGAAAGATGCTGTTAACGAAGCGCTAAGAGATTGGATTAATAACTCAACCACAACACATTACGTGATCGGAAGTGTGGTTGGACCACATCCGTTTCCTGATTTGGTAGCGAGATTTCAATCGGTGATTTCTAAAGAAATTAAAGAACAGCTTCACGAACAAATCGGAAGAGAAAATCCGGATTACGTGATTGCCTGTGTTGGCGGTGGAAGCAATGCTGCAGGAACTTTCTATCATTTTGTTGATGAAGAAAACGTAAAAATTATTGCCGCAGAAGCCGGAGGTTTTGGCATTGAATCAGGAAAATCAGCAGCGACTACTTTTTTAGGGACTTTAGGTGTTTTGCACGGAAGTAAAAGTTTAGTCATGCAGACCAATGACGGACAAGTTATAGAGCCACACTCTATTTCTGCAGGTTTAGATTATCCCGGAATCGGACCGTTTCACGCAAATTTATTTAAAGAAAACCGTGCAGAATTTTTCAGTATTAATGATGATGAAGCGTTACAGTCTGCTTTTGATTTAACCAAATTAGAAGGAATTATTCCTGCTTTGGAAAGTGCTCATGCTTTGGCAGTTTTAAATAAGAAAAAGTTTAACGAAAATGATATTGTTGTCATTTGCTTAAGCGGTCGTGGCGATAAGGACATGGAAACGTATTTAAAAGTGCTGGGAGATGGAAGTCTGAAGATGGAAGTTTAATTCAGTCAATAAACTTCTAGGAGTCTGTAAAATTTTTATCTCGCAGATTTTACAGATTATGCAGATAAAATAAATCTGCAAAATTTGCGAGAAAATAATAAATATATAGATTAATATAAAAAAATGAACGATAATAACCCCCAGCTTCCAGCTTCCATCAGCCAACCTAAAATTCTAAACATTTACTTCACAGCAGGAATTCCAAATCTGGAAGACACTGCCGACATTATAAAACTCATTCAGAATTCCGGAGCGGATATGATAGAAATCGGAATGCCCTATTCTGATCCTGTTGCCGATGGGCCCATCATTCAAAAAGCGCATGAACTGGCTTTGAAAAACGGAATGACGATTGAAAAACTTCTTTCACAATTAAAATCCGTTAAAAACGAAATTAAAATTCCAATTATTTTGATGGGGTACATCAATCCGGTTTTAAGTTTTGGATTTGAAAACTTTTGCAGAGAATGTTCGGAAAGTGGTGTTTCGGGATTGATAATTCCTGACTTACCTCCGATCGAATTTGAGAGAAATTATCAGAAAATTTTAGAAAGATACAATCTGAATTTTACCTTTCTAATTACTCCTGAAACCTCAGATGAAAGAATTTTATATCTGGATTCTTTAAGTTCAGGATTCTTGTATGCGGTAAGTTCATCCTCCACAACGGGAAGCGAGAATACAGTTTTAAAAAACGAAGATTATCTTTCAAGAATTGCATCACTTCCATTAAAAAATCCTGTAATGATAGGTTTTGGAATCAAATCTAAAGTAGATTTTGAAAACGTTACCGAAAAGGCAGAAGGTGGAATCATCGGAACCGCATTCGTCAATATTTTGCTGAACGATAAAGATTGGAAGATAAATGCCATAGATTTTATTCATTCTATAAAAGCTTAAAATTCACTAAATTTGTCTGTCATTAAAAGGTATGAATACACATCAAAACAAAGTTATAGAATTTGAAGATTTGGGCATTAAAGATTATCAGTCTTCTTGGGAATATCAGGAAAAACTGATGAAAGATATCATCGACACCAAAATCAAAAATCGTAACTTATCTGAAGACGAACATCTTAAAACCTCCAATCATTTCCTGCTGGTAGAGCATCCTCATGTGTATACTTTGGGTAAAAGTGGTCATGAAGAAAATATGCTTGCAAACAGTGAAAAATTAAAAGAAATCGAAGCTACTTTTGTAAAAGTAAATCGTGGCGGAGATATTACTTATCATGGTTTCGGGCAAATTGTCGGCTACCCTATCTTAGATCTCGAAAACTTTTTTACCGATATTCATTTATACATGCGAAATCTGGAAGAAGTGATTATCAGAACGATGGCAGAATTTGGTTTAAAAGGCGAACGGTCACCTGGAGAAACCGGAGTTTGGCTGGATGTAGGAAAACCCTACGCCAGAAAAATCTGTGCGATGGGTGTAAAAGCTTCCCGTTGGGTGACTTTGCACGGTTTTGCATTCAATGTCAACACTGATATGCGTTATTTTGAATACATTGTTCCATGTGGAATTAAAGATAAACAAGTGACTTCTTTGAAAAGAGAATTGGAAAGAGAATTGACTGTTGAAGAAGTTGAAGATATTAAAATGAAGATCAGAAAGCATTTTGCGGATGTTTTTGGGGCGGAATTAATTAATAACTAAACTTTACGGCGGCGGATCTAATATTTTATTATAAGATTAATGAACATCCACTATTCTTCATACTGTTTAATTTAACGCAAGGTCAAACAAAGAATTTTACTAACTAACCGTTTTTAAGATATACAAAGGCGTAAACTTAGCCAAGGAATACAAAGTTTTTGCAATTGATCAATAATGCGGACCATCATAAAGATTAATAATCCATTGTCTATTTGCAATGGATTTTCTTTTGCTTAAAACTAGAAATACAAATATTATAGATTTCATCTAAAATACATTTCTCAAAATTAAATTGCACACAATTTAATTGTTAACTATCTTTGCTTTGTTAATTTGATCAGACAAAATTCGAATCAAAAAAATTTTAAACAAATAAAAAATAACAAACAATGTCGTTAATAGAAGATTTAAACTGGAGACACGCAGTAAAAGCGTATGACTCAACAAAAAAAGTATCAGAAGAAGATTTAAATAAAATTTTAGAAGCCGCAAGATTGGCTCCCACTTCATCGGGATTGCAACCTTTCCGTTTAATTGTTGTCGAAAATCAGGAATTGAAAGAAAAAATGGTAAGTGGTGCATTCAATCCGGAAGTAATGAGAGATTCTTCTCACGTTCTGGTTTTTGCTGCATGGGACAGCTATTCTAATGAAAAAATCGATAAAGTGTACGATCATCATACCGATGTAAGAGACTTGCCAAGAGGACGTTTCAGCAGTTATACGGATATGATAAAAGATTTATATAACGCACAAACTTCCGAACAACATTTTGCTCACACTGCAAGACAAACGTATATCGCATTAGGTTTGGCAATGGCTCAGGCTGCAGAATTAAAAGTTGATTCTACTCCTGCAGAAGGGTTCAATAATGAAATGGTAGACGAGATTCTTGGATTGAAAGAATTAGGCTTAAAAAGCGTCACCCTTTTATATCTTGGGTACCGAGATTCTGAGAACGATTACTTGAATCACATGAAAAAAGTGAGAATTCCGATGGAGGAATTTATCATCAAAAAGTAGTATTTTCGTCTCAAATTCATCATCGAATTATGGAAAATCACGACACCCCAAAATTAGGAAATCAGCTTTGTTTTCCGTTTTATGTCATCGCAAAGGAAATGACCGCACTTTACCGTCCGTTTCTAGATGAGCTTGGCATTACCTATTCGCAATATCTTGCGATGATGGTGCTTTGGGAAAAAGATGGATTGACCGTAAACCAAATCGGTGAAAAACTGTTTCTCGACAGCGGAACTTTAACTCCGCTTCTCAAAAGACTTGAATGTAAAGGTTTTATCGCCCGAAAACGAAAAAAAGAAGACGAGAGAGTGGTTGAAGTTTTTCTGGAAAAAGCTGGTAAAGAACTGCAGCAAAAGGCCTGTGAAATTCCTTCAAAAATGCAGAAGAAGCTGAATCTTTCGACTGAAGATCTTTTGGAATTGAAAGAAACCGTTCAGAAAATTTTAAATAAAATTCAAAAATAAATGAAAACATTATATACAACTAGCGTTACCGCAAAAGGCGGAAGAAACGGAAAGGTAAAAAGCGAAAATGGAATTTTGGATCTTGAAGTGAGAATGCCAAAAGGATTAGGCGGTGCCAACGATGACTACACAAATCCTGAAATGCTTTTCGCAGCAGGATATGCCGCTTGTTTTGACAGCGCACTCAATTTGATCATCAGCAAATCTAAAATTGAAACCGGAGAAACTTCGGTAAGCGCAAAAGTGAGCATCGGACAAAATGAGGACGGTGGTTTTGGTTTGGCTGCAGAATTGGATGTGAATATTCCTGGAGTTTCTCTTGAAGAAGCTCAGGAACTGACTGAAAAAGCTCATCAGATTTGTCCATATTCTAATGCGACAAGAAATAATATGGAGGTGAAACTTTCGGTGACGAATAACTAAGATTTTCTTTCTTTAATTATATGAATCTGCTTCTTTTGGAGCAGATTTTTTATTTCAGTACGTTTAGAGTTTTATGGCCAAAATTATTTATTTTTATGGAAATATAAAGCCTTAATAATAGCTGAACTCTAAAATCAATCGGCTTTACAACAAAAATCTCATGAAAAAAATATTCGCATTACTTTTCGCCATCCTGATGGCCAATCAAATCTTTGCTCAGACTGAAAATTACAAAGCTACAGTTGATCAATTTCAGACAAAATATAATTCTGGAAAATACGATGAAATTTTCAACAGTTTTTCAACCGAAATGAAACAGGCATTACCTCTTGAAAGTACAAAAGAATTTTTAACGAGTTTAAAATCTCAGGTTGGTAAAATTGAGAATAAAGAATTCGTCAAATACGAAAAGGAAACTTATGCAAGCTATAAAACCAAGTTTGAAAAGGCAATTTTGTCAGTCAATATTTCACTGAATGAGAACAGCCAAATTAACGGACTTTTTGTAAAACCATTCGAAGAATCTGCTACATCAGAAGCGAAAAATACTATAAATGCTTTAAGTAAATATCCAAAAGAAATTGCTCAGATTATTTATTCAAAATCGAAAGATTTCCCAAACAACACTCAATTATCTATTGCCGTCATCAAAAACGGAAAAACAAATTACTACGGAATTATAAAAGAAAATGACTCTATAAAATCTATTGAAAATCAAAGCAAAGTGTTTGAGATTGGTTCGATTACAAAAGTTTTCACATCCACAGTTTTGGCTTCTTTGGTAGAAGATAAAAAAATCAAATTGGCTGATCATGTCAATAATTATTATCTTTTTACATTCAAAGACAACATCAACATCAGTTTTGAAAGTTTAGCCAATCATACTTCCGGGCTGCCACGTTTACCCGAGAATTTAGATTTATCCAATGAGTCTAACCCTTACAAAAATTATAGCAAGAAAGAACTTGAAGATTACCTCAAAAACACTCTGAAGCTTGATAATAAACCTTCAAAATCTTACGCTTATTCAAATTTGGGAGCAGGTTTATTAGGATATACTTTAGGTTTATCTCAAAAAACAAGTTTTCAGGAGTTATTAAAGAAAAGAATTTTTGACAAATATAAAATGACGAATTCTTTTACCAATTCTCAAAATTTGGAAGAAAAATTGGTGAAAGGTTTAAATACCAATGGAGAAACAATTGCAAATTGGGATTTTGATGTTCTGTTTGGCGGTGGCGGAATCTTATCAACAACAGAAGATTTAGCGAAATTTGCTACTGCACAGTTTAATCCTAAAAACAAAGAACTTGCATTAACAAGAATACTTACTTTTGACATCAGCGAAAAAATGAAAATTGGTTTAGGCTGGCATATTTTAAAATCAGAAAACGTTCGAAATTTATTTTGGCATAACGGTGGAACAGCCGGATATTCATCTTCAATGACTGTGAATACTGACAACAAAACAGCAGTAATTATCTTATCCAACGTTTCGGCATTTAATCCTAAAATGGAAAACATTGATCCATTGTGTTTTGAATTGATACGGGAAATGGATAAAAATTAATTTTATTGAATAAATGTATTTTACCTCCTCACAGAATCACTCTTCTTATAAGCATCCACTTTTATATACTCATCATTCAGTTCTTTTTCTTTTTTATCTGAAATTAAAATTCCGAAAAGATGGTCGATCTCGTGCTGGAAAATTACGGCAGTAAAACCTTCGACAATTTCTGAATATTTTTGTCCTTTTAAATCAACATATTGAAGCTGAATGACTTGGCTTCGGTAAAACTGTCCACGAAATTCTGGAATTGACAAATCACCTTCAGGGCCAAGATTCTGAAGTTCAGATTTCCATGTAATTATGGGATTAATAAAATATTCTAACGGTTCGCCCTGTTTGTCAAAACGCTGAACCCAGATTACTTTTCGGTTGATTCCTACTTGTGGTGCGGCAATTCCTACACCACCATCAGTTGAGAGAAGAGATTCTTTCATTCTTGCAACCAAAATCGCAGTATTTGGATCAGTAGGATCAATTTCTTTTGACTGATCTAATAAAGTAGTATGCTGATGAGAATCTGTCGTTTGAAAAATTGGTAGTAAGGTTTTAACATCACCTTGATTGATTAAAGAAATTTCGGTCGAGGTCAGTTTTT
Source organism: Chryseobacterium sp. C-71 (assembly GCF_020911865.1). Classification (NCBI taxonomy): domain Bacteria; kingdom Pseudomonadati; phylum Bacteroidota; class Flavobacteriia; order Flavobacteriales; family Weeksellaceae; genus Chryseobacterium; species Chryseobacterium sp. C-71. The sequence goes on along the minus strand of NZ_CP087131.1, from coordinate 4,161,851 downwards.
GTGCGTTGATGAAACTGATGAAAAATATGAAGAGTAAAGAGAGTTTTTTCATTTTCTTGGAATGTTGAACAAATATAAAGATGTTTTTAGGTTTTGGCTAAAGCCATTGGAATTTATTTTCATTTAAAAACGGGCTAAAGCCCGTTCCTATTGAATATATTCTATGTTTTTCTCTTGCAGATTTTACTGATTGAGCAGATTTTTTCTAAATAAAATCATCAGTGTAAATCTGTGAAATCTGTGGGAGACTTTTAACCAAATATTTTTAACACATTAGTCACTTTAGAGTTTTATTTTTGCTCTGCATACAAAGAACACATTAGTTTTGAAAATCTACGATTTTCTTTGTTTATCAACCTTTTCACCTGATTCTTCTAATAAGTTTTTGTCATATCCACAGGAATGATCAGATTGAATTCTGTCGGGATATAATCTTTTTCAGGGATTTTTAATTCAGCATCTTCAGATTCAAAAACAGAGATGACCGCTATCTTCAGATTCGGGTTTTTCTGTTTGATGTACCAGTAAATTCCGCCAAATTCTTTACTGTGGAAATTTCCGTTGTAATGAATAAAAGTCTTTCCTTCTTCAAAATTTTTCATGATTGATTCTGCCATGGTTGCGTCTTTGATGGCCTGTGCAGAAATGAAATTCATCACTTTGGTTCCTTCGGCGTGATCACCCATCATTTTTTTCATTTCAGGATAACCAGGAGTTTCTAAAGTCACTTTGATCGGGAGTTGAGCGATATAAGTTTTCTCTTTTTCGCTTAATTTATTCAATGATTCCAAACCTTCTTTTGCCGTTTGGGAGGCATATCTTCTCGGAACATTTGTAGCGATGAATTTCAGCTTTTTGTCTTTAGCAAAATCTACCAAAGGTTGGTAATCTGTTGCATAATTATTCCAGAGACGGGCCGAATCTTTCAATGTTTTAGCATCAAATTTTCCGTTTAGATAATTATCTAGCTGAGATTGATTGTCTCTTTCAAACATTTCGGCTCCTAAAATTAGCTTTCCGTTTTTCTTTGCAAATAAAGCTTCTGTAATTTTTAACTGAAGCCAATGATTGATAGAGCTGTTGTGATTTTCACCAAAAAAAATAACGTCATACTCTGCCAGCTCATTGACTAATTTATCGGTTTTAATTTCCTTTCCTTTTTGAGTGTAAAACTGGAAAGCTTTCAGATTTTGTGCATTAATTGAACAAAAACTAACTAATAATATGACGATGAAAATATTTTTCATTTTTATTTTTTTTAATTGTTTTTAATAAACATCATGTTTGTCATCCCGTAGGGATCTAGACTCGAATCTTTCCAGCTTAATCTCTAATAATTTGGTTTAGATCCCTACGGGATGACAAACTAAGTGTATAAATTGAAATTTCATGACCCTTTTGCTTTTAAGCAAATTTACAATTTAACTTAAGAAAAAAGCCGCCTTGAAAAAACAAAACGGCCTCAATCAAATTATCTAATTATTACTTTTCTAAATCTGCTACAAGATCTTTCCACTCCTGCAATTCTGGGATTCCCGGCTTTCTTTTTCCAAAGAACTGAACGATAAAATCACCTTCTTTGTTGAATACTTCAATTGCGGTTACTTCACCATCTTCGGTTGGTTTTTTCACGATCCACGCTTCAGCGATTTTGGTAACGTCTAAGTGTAAGTTGAAATCAGGATCCATCACGTTGAACCACTGTTGATGCCACATCGTTTTCTTCACTTCACCTGTATGAATCTGGATGATTCCTCTGTTTCCAACGAAAATCATGATCGGAAGGTTCTTTTCAGACGCATCTTCCAAAACATTAACCACTTTTGAAGTGTCTATTTTTTTAGCATAACCTTCAGGAGCCAATCTCAAAGCCTGAGTTCTTGAAACTCCGAACTTTCTGGTCATCATGAAGAAATCGTGAGTGTCTTTCAATTCTGTCCAAGCTTTTTTGAAGCCTTCAGCATCAATTTCTGAATCTTCTTTTTCAGGAGTTTTTGGAGCAACTGCTTCGAATTCAAAAGTTTGAGGTTGGTTTTCTGCTGTAAACTGAGTAGCTAGCACATCAAAAGCTTCAACATTGCTGTCTTTCGTTAAATATATTTTATGAAGTGCCAAACCGTCTTTTCCGAAGAACTGAAGGCTCTTTTTGTCACCTTCTACCACTGCAAAAGCAAATTTCCAGTGATTTTGAAAAATTCTCAAGTCGATATCTTCACCTACGAAAAGCTGCGCATGAGGACTGCTGAAATCACCGTTTAAGTAAGTTCCTTTTCTCTCATGTACGCATTCGTCGTTTCTTGTTAAGGCCATTACTTTTCCTAATTTTTCAACTTCGGTTAAGATGTTGGCAAATTCAGGTTTCAGAATGGTAACGCCTTCTCCTACGTTAGTCAATAATAATTCTGCTTCGCTTACCCCCAATTGTTCTGCGGCATTTCTTATTCTCAAATGTGGGTTTTCTGCTTTCAGAGCTTCCCATTTTTCTTTCAGTTCGTTAACTAATGTACTCATTATTTTATTTTTTTATGGTTAAAACTGTATAATTTCTTTTGATTAATCCGTCTCCGGTTTTGCTTTTAATTTCTTCTTCTTTTTCGGAGATTTTCATTCTTTTAAAATGACTTTTGGAAATCAATTCTTGCATTTCATCATTGCTGTACAGCGTAAAATCGTATGCTGTGAAAGGTAATGTTTCCATGAAATCTTTCTGCCCGAAAGTAAGAACGAAGGTTCCGTTATCTTTTAGAACCCTGTGAATTTCATTTAAATATTCAACAGGATTTCCCCAGAAATAAACGGTGTTTACGGTAAATATTTTATCGAAAACCTCATCTTGAAACGGAAGTTTTTCACCTTCATACAAGACAAATTCAGCCTGATCTTTAAATTCAGAATTTAAATTTTTAGCTTCTTGGTGCATGGTTTCGGAGATGTCGATTCCTGTGTATTTTAAATCTTTAGCAATTTTTAAAAAGCTTTTCAGGTGACCTGCATTTCCATGACCGATTTCGAGAATATGCTCGTTATCTTCAATCAATAAGGCATGAATACTTTCGAGCGTCATTCCGATGTTGGTGGCATTCATCATTTCGCCGATTTCAATGCCTTTTTGACCTTGCGGGTTGGCAAGATTCTGTGCTAATATTTTTAAATCTTTCTGTTCCATTATCCAAAAATAATCATTGGGTTTGCGTTGACAGGGTGCGGACAAATCGTACAAGGGAAATTATATGCCTGCGTAATATTTTCTGCTGTAAAGACTTCTTCCGGAGTTCCGTACGCAGAAACTTTTCCTGATTTCATCAATAAAATTTTATCTGCAAACTGTGCTGCCAAATTCAGATCATGTAAAACAACAATCGCTGAATTTTCTTTTTGCGTAAATTTTTTAATGATTTCCAAAGCTTTGTACTGATGTTTAACATCGAGATTATTCAGAGGTTCATCCAGAAAAATTAATTTCTTTTCAAGCTCATTTTCTACCTGCGCCATTACTCTGGAAAGATGAACCCGTTGTTTTTCACCACCCGACAACGTATTGTAATCTCTTTCTTTCAAATGATAGACATCGGTTTCGTACATGTGCTTATTCATTGCTTCAAAATCTTCTTTTCTCGGCTGTGAATCGAAATATGGATACCTACCCATCATCACCACATCTTTTACCTGCAAAGGAATTTCATTGGAGTTGTGCTGAGAAAACTTTGCTTTATGCATCGATAATTCCCGAACTTCCCACTCGGAAATCTCTTTGTTTTTAAACATGATTTTCTGTTTTCCCTGCTTTACTTCATTCGCCAAAATACTCAGCAAACTCGATTTTCCGGCTCCGTTGGGACCGACAATTGCGAGAAAGTCTCCGTGATCTAGAGTGACATCTACATCATTCAGAATGAAAAATTCTTTATGCTTGTAATCAATCTGACGTGCTTTTAACATTAGAGTGATTTTTTAAATTTAATTAAAATAGCGATGAAAATCGGTCCGCCAATTAATGATGTTAAAATACCGATCGGTAATTCTGACGGTGCTACAATGCTTCTGCTGATGGTGTCTGCAATGAGAAGTAAAATACTTCCCAAAACTGCTGACAGAGGCAAAATGAATGTATAATTTGATTTAAATAACAATCTCAAAATATACGGTACAATAAGACCTACAAAACCAATCGTCCCGGAAAATGCAACGCAGGTTCCCACCATTAATGAGGTAATAATGACAATCTGTTTCTTTAATCTTTCTACATTGATTCCTAAATGCTGTGCATCTCTTTCGCCCAACATCATGGCATTCAAAGCCTTTCCTTTGGGAAGTAAAAAAGCATAAGAAATTGCAATAACCACTGCAAGAACGATGTTTTTCGTCCAGGTTGCGGCGGCAAGACTTCCCATATTCCAGAAGGTAAGATCTCTCAATTGCTCGTCTTTAGATATATAAATCAGAAAACCTGTAATTGAAAATCCGATCGATGTAATAGCAACGCCGCTTAACAACATCATGACAACGTTTGTTTTTCCGGCACTCGTAGAGATTCTGTACACCAGCATCATTGCTAGTAAAGCTCCGATAAAAGCTGAAATACCCGTCAGTGAAAACTGAACCATCTCAGGAAGATATTCTTTGAAATGCCCTCCTAAAACAATTGCAATTGCGGCAAGTAAAGTCGCTCCTGACGTTAAACCTATCGCTTCACCGGTTGCTAGAGGATTTTTGAACAGACCCTGCAGACTCGTTCCTGAAACGGCAAGCATACTTCCTATGAGAATCGCCATAATAACCCGTGCTGCACGAACATCCCAAATGACATATTTATCGCTTAGTGCTAAATTTGGATCACCTGAAATATATTGGCTTAAAACTGTAAAAGGAGAAAGACCATTAAAATCATAGACCCCGATATAAAGTGCCCCAATTGCCAGAACAACCAGCAAAAGGACACTTATTAGTATATAAAAATATAATTTACTTTGTGCTTTCAACTAAAAGTTTGTTTAATGCAACTGCAGCCTCACCTAATCTTGGACCGAAACCGGAAACCAAACCTCCGTCCATAGCAATAATCTTCTTGTTTTTACCAGCATTGGTCTGAGAAACACCCGGCATTTTTAATGCACCTTCGTTTCCGCCAGAACCTTCAAGACCTGTAGAGAAGAAGAACAATACATCAGGATTTGCTTTTACCACCGCTTCCGGAGTTAAAGGTTTGAAATCTTCAAAATCATTGATTGCGTTTTCACCACCTGCAAGATCAATTAATGCAGCCATTGGTGTATTTTTCCCTGAAACCATCATCATATTTCCTCTTGCGTAGATGAACAATACTTTTGGTTTTTTAGCAATCGGCTGTACTTGTTTTAAATCTGCATCAATTTTATCTGTCAGTTTTTGATAATCTGTATTTCCGATTGCTTTTGCAACGTCGGCAATTAATTTTTTAGTTCCGTCAACGGTAAATTCTTGTTTGAACAGTTCCGTTTTGATTCCTGAAGCTTTGATTTTTCCTAACAGATCAGGATTGATGTCTTTATCAGAAGCTAAAATCAAAGTTGGGCTCACCGCCATGATCGGCTCAATCGTCATTGATCTTACGTGACCTAAATTTTTAGCCGTAGCTTTTAAGGATTCAGGATAAGTGCTTGTAACGTCTGTTGCAACAATTTCGCTTTCGTGCCCAAGAGCAGATACAATTTCTGTAATACCGCCACTGATAGAAACAATTTTATTATTGGTTTTCGGAGTTTCAGAAGAAACTTCAGTTTTATTTTCTGTAGGTTTTTGCGACTCTTTTTTGCAAGAGTAAACTGCCATAAGAATAGAAGCTGTAAGGATGAATTTTTTCATTTTTATTGATTGTTTGATTTTAATTATAGAGGTTCAAATTCGAAATTAGGATAGCCGCGCACCCCATTTTTTGTCATTGCATTAAATCTTATCTTAAAATAAAACCCTTCTGCATCCTTTATAACAAAAAATCTGTTGTTGTAGGTCTGTGCGCCATTTGCACCTGTGGTTGTGCGCCATTTATCACCGAGCGCTCTGTGATCATTGAAAATCAATTTAGACTGATCGATACTGCTCAGTTTAAAATCATTATAGATCATATCTAATGTTTGCCCGGGTGGTACATCTACCTGATATACTCCCACTCCATTTGCTGTATTAGTAAGGATGAAATCTGCATAGAAGTAACTGCCTGCACTTTGCCCTGGTCCTAAAAACACTTCATTGGTAAAGGTGGTAAAAACAAAATCCCAATTGTCTTTTTTTGGTTGTATATTGACCTGCTGACCTTTTTGAAGACTGAAGAAATTAAAATTATATTCAGAATTTTTTGTGATTGTAATTTCTTTGTACTGGCTGTCATCCAAATCTGCATATCTCAATCGATATCCGTTATTCGCTCTTAAGACCTGAATTTTTTTCCATCCTCTAAGGTCACCTGTAAGTGAGACAGAACCCGGAGCAACCGCACCTGTCGGGATGCCATTTCCCATATTGACCAAGTACACACCGTTTTCAGAATCATTTACTTTAATTTCAGCAATTGCCGTAGTCTGGTTTAAAAAATTACCGTCAGGATTATCAATATAAGCTAAGTTTGTTGATGTGAATGTACCGATCTTCACAACACCAGTCATGCTTGCAACATCTGCAGATTTCACATTATTGATGTCTGTAGCATTCGGGATTTTAGCAACTGCCATTCCTATTGAACCATTGATCACCACACGGAATTCGTTACCCGTATAAAAACCAAGTTCCCAATCTGTTCTCAACGTATTGCTAAGTTTAGGTTTTCCTGTTACAGGATCAGTATCGCTTAAATCAACCCACACCTGATTTGGCTGAGTAGCTCCGCCAACCTCAGGATCTGCAGTAGACCCCGTAAGCGGAGCAACAGAAACCGGATCTTCATCTGCTGAAACACAAGACTGCACCGCAACAAGTAAAATAAGGAAAAGTAATTTTAAATATTTCATAATATTATATTTTTAAAATTGATACATTAATCTTGCGAAATAGCTTCTGCCATAGTACAAATTCAGACGGTCAGTTGCCGCATTGTGTCCTGTAGCAGTACTATTGGTGCTGTTGATTGTGGTAACATCAAATATATTTTTCACCCCAACTGCAAGTTCCAGACGATCTTTCCAAAAGGGCTGGCTCACAATAAAATCCATCATATGAAATCCATCAGTTTTTGCAAGACGAAAAGCTTCAGACTCGATGACATAGATTCTTGCCGGTCCTGTATATTTATAGTAAAGATTAAAAGCTGTTTTCGAAGCAGTAAGCTTGTAGCCCGCATTTGCACCTGCCTGAAAGTTGTACTGGAAATCTTTTGGAGTACTTACTTCCATCTCCTGTTTAGAAACAGAAATTCCATTCACTGAGGTTCTTACACCTAATGAAAACTGATTTTTTACAATATTGGCATTAGCTCCGAATAACAAACTTCTGTACTTGTCTAGATTCATGTATTTGTAAGTAGATGGTCTTACAATCATTACATTCTCGATCTTATCATTAAGATCTACATAAAGTGCTTCCAGATTATAATTTAATTTCCAATCGTTTCCAATATCAAAACCCTGATCCCAAAACAAGCCCGCAGAATAACCTTTTTCCGGTTTCAAATCAGGATTTCCCTGAATGTCGTGATTGACGTTTACAAAATAAGTGTACAATTCGTCATAGGTGGGATAACGGTTTGCAGTACCGAATACACCTCTTAAATTTGAATTTTCAGAAGTTTTATATCTTGCAGAAAGCGAATAGTTGAATTGATTATCGAAGGTATCACTTACAGAAAGTCTGGCTCCTGGACGCAAAGAAAATCGATCAGAAACATTCCATTCTGCAGACAGGAATGTACCGTAGGTGAAAATTTTCCTTTTAATGTCTTTCCCATTAAATTCTCCTGCAATGAGAGCAGCATAACCATTGGTATGATCTAACTCATAGCCAAGTTGGAAATCAAAAGTTTTACTATCCAAGAAATTACTGAACATCCCTCTGGAATAGATCACATCAGTATCATAATAAGACTGCTCATTGTAGTTATTGTCTTTTATTCTGTTGGGAATATCATAGTTGTAATCGTAGAATTTTCTATTTTGTGTCTGATAAGAAAAATCTCCTGCGTAACGAATTTGTCCTAAATTGGTTTGAATATTGAACTGATGCAGCCAACGTTCGGTGTTGTAGTTTCTATCCAAACTTTTGTAAACCACACCTCCTATACCATCATTTAAAGGCACTCTGTCTACCTTTGGATTGTAGTAATTAAATTCTTCATTTAGATACGAAGCTTTATAAAATAGTGAAGTTTTATTTTTTGAATATCTGATCAATCCGTTGATCTCGTACTGATCTTTGGGATTCCATTCATAACCTCTTTTATTATCTCTTTCAAAGTACTTATAGCCCTTACTTTCACCTTCATAACCCATAAATTGATTATGATTAAAACTGATGTTTGTAAACCAATTATCATTAAAATTGTAGCCTACATTAATATTCTGAATATGTCTTCCTTTACCTTTCTTCTTAATGTCATAGCCGTCTCTTACCGTCTCTTCCTGTAAAGCAGCTCTTATGCTTAATTTCTTCGCACTGCTTTTTTTGGTAATGATATTGATAACGCCGGCTAATGCTCCATTACCATATTCTACACCCATGCTACCTTTTACGATTTCGATTCTTTCGATATTGCTAAGACTTAGTTTTGTAAGATCAATATTGCTTCCAAGACCTGTATCACCAACAACAGGAATGTTGTCTATCAGTATTTTAACATATGCCCCCCCCAGGCCTAAAATATTGGCTGTAGAATTTCCGGAATTTGTATCTGGAGTGATTTGTATATTCAGAGATTGATTGAGAACTTCGGCAACAGTTGTTGCTGCCATGTTTTTAATCTGCTCTGCATTAATAACTTCAACCTTGTAGATTGATTTATTGATGGATTGCTGAGTGTATTGTCCTGTCAATACAACCTCCTCAATTTTTTTCTGATTGAGAGAATCTTTTTCCTGTGCATTCACTAAAAATATAGAGGATAATAACACAATAGAAAGCACTTTCTTCTTCATAAACTCAAATTTTGACAAATATAATAGTTTATTTAGAATAATTAAAAATAAATATTTATTTTATCGATATGATATTTTACAACCACAATATGATAACTAAAAATCGAAAATGATAACCAAAATACTGACATTTATTTTAATAGATTCTAAATTAATTATTCAATATTGATAAAATTCATAAAAAATATAAGTTTTATTTAGAACAATTAAAAACAATTGTTTATTTTTGCACCATAATTTAAATAATAAAAAAATGAAAATAAGATTACTTTTTGCAGGGTTGGTTTTATCAGCTTTTACAGCAAATGCTCAATTGGCTACACTAAATGAAAATTTCGAAAGTGCAGTTGTATCAACTCCAGCAAACTATAATAATATGGTGAATGGATGGACAAATAAAAAAGTTGTAGATCGTACGGTTTACATCGATCAAGCAACTGGTAATAAATATCTTCAGTTTTATGCTGGTGGGTCTGCAGCTACAGATGTATTTCTTATTTCTCCACAAATTGTAGCTCCAGATGGAACTAAACAACTTGCATTTACAGCTACTCCAACAGCAGGATCCACTCTCGAAGTTGGTTTAATAGATGATCCAGCTACTCTTACTGCCAATTCAGGTGTTCCAGCATCTTATCAGCTTTTACAAACTTATGTTTTTTCGGATACTAATACTCCTGTAATCACTCCTTTTACAATACCTGCATCTTCAAAACAGTATATTGTATTTAGATTCCGTAATCCTCAGCTGATGGGTTCTCCTTTTCCTCCACCGGGACCTTCCCATGCTGCTTTAGCAATTGATAATATAGTTTATAACACAGCTGGTAATCTTTCTGTTTCAGATGATGCTTTCACTAAAAATAATGCTATAAAGTTTGCTGTAAATACACAAAATACAGCACTTCAGTTTGTAGGTAAAGTACAGCCTAAAACTGTAGAAATTTACTCTGCTGCAGGGCAACAGGTTGCTGCTGGTAAAGTAAGCAGCTCCAACTTTGATATCAGTACACTTCAATCCGGAGTTTATTATATCTTTATCGAAACTACTGATGATAAAGCTGTAAAATCTAAATTTATTAAAAAATAATAAGATCTCATCAAAAACATAAGGGCTGATTACAAATTGTAGTCAGCCTTTTTATTTTAATAGGCTATCGACAAAGTTTACAGTACTCTAAAAAGATTAAAAACATCAATTTTATTTAGAATAATTAAAAATAATTATTTATTTTTGTAGAGTAATTTTAGATAACCAAAAAAAGAATATTCTCTATTTTAACTAATCTAAAATGATAATCTAATACTTTCTATTTTTTCTATAAAAAGGCAGTTTCAAGAATGATGAAACTGCCTTTGCATTTTTATACCATTAGCCATTAGCCATTAGCCATTAGCCATTAGCCATTAGCCATTAGCCATTAGCCAAAATTAATAAATCTTAAAACCTTTATAAACCTGTGCGGTTTCGGTTAAAATTTTTGAAGTATTTTTTCTGAATTCAAAAAGATGATCGGTTCCGTTGTGGCGGTTGTGATGTTCTGCGCTTTCCCATAACTCAATCAGGAAAAAAGTTCCTTTTTGCTCATTATCTTCAATCAATTCGTACTGCAGACATCCTTCTTCCTTTCTTGTTTCTCTCACCAGCTTCTGAAAAAGCTCAACGGCTTCCATCAGATAATTTTCATTGAACTTGAAAAGTGCAACTATATGTAAATTCATGTGTTAATTTTAGGCTGTAAATGTAAAATAATTTTAAAATTGATTTCATCATTCCTGTCCTAAATTTATCACAAAATTTAATGTTTAAAAGATAGATTTGTAAATGGTAACTGAACTCATGATAATCACCAGACTTCCGATGATGATAAACATTTTGTTCACGGGAAGTCTTGCGGTTAGCATTGCCGAAAAGGGCGCCGTGATGATTCCTCCAAACAAGAGACCGAGAATAATATTCCAGTGCTGAATTCCTAATGTAAAGAAAAAAGTGATTGCTGCAGTGATCGTTAAAATAAATTTCGCAACCGTTGAACTTCCCACAGCAAATCTCGGAGTAAAAGAATTTTTAATTAAAGTTCCGGTTACTAATGGTCCCCAGCCACCACCGGCAAAAGAATCTATAAACCCTCCAATAACGCCGAGCCTTGTAAGGTTGGTCTTTCTTTTCAAAGCTTTATTCTGTTTTGGTCTAAAAGCATTCGATAAAATCTGAAAACCAAGATACAAAGTATAAAAAGCGATAACCGTTTTTGTAATTTTAGAATAATATTCTCCGACATAAGTGAGACATAATGCACCGATAATCGCACCGATCACTGCAGGAATTGCCAATCTTTTTACCAGACTTTTACTCACATTTTTAAGTCTAATATGACTGATGCTTCCGGCTGCGGTCGTAAAACTTTCTGCGGAATGGATGCTTGCACTCACAATATGTGGCGGAATATTCAGAAAAAGAAGTGTGGTCGTACAGATTACACCATACCCCATTCCCATTGATCCTGCGACGATTTCTGCTAAAACCCCTACTAAAAGCATCCAGTAAAAAATGTAATTATCTTTGGCTAAAATCATCTGAAGTTCTTCCAGATAACCCAAATTATAAAGAATTCCTGATACAATTAGGAGAATTGCAGCAGTAGCAAAAAGTACATTCAGCCTGATCTTAATTTTTCGTGAAATCACCATTCTACAAAATCATGACCGCTCCAACGGTAGAATTACTTGTTTCGTCAATCAAAATTGCATTTCCTGTTGATTTGCTGTCTTCAAAACTGTCAAAAACTAGAGGTGAAGAAGTTTTCAAGCGCAATTTAACTACCTCATTCAGTTTAATACTACTAGTTATTTCTGTTTTTTCTAAAGTGTTGACATCAATTTTATATTCAATTTCTTTAATAATCGCTTTCAATGTTTTGCTTTTATGCTGAATAAAATATTTATTTCCTTCATTCAATTCTTTTTTATCGAGCCAGCAAACGACCGCTTCCAATTCATTTTCAACTTTGGGCTGGCGATCAGTTTTCACTATAAAATCACCACGGCTGATGTCAATATCATCCTCAATATGCAAAACTGCAGGTTGATTGGTAAATACAAAATCCACCTCTTTTCCGCCAGTTTCAATTTTTGATATTCTGCTCTGAATATTTTGTGGAAGAACCGTTATTTCATCCCCTTTTGTGTAAACTCCCGAAATTACCTCTCCTGCATATCCTCGGTAGTCATGCAGATCGTCAGTCTGCGGACGAATGACATACTGTACCTGAAATCTCGGATTCTCTGAATCTTTATTTTCATTAATTTCCACATTTTCAAGAAAATCTAAAAGTGCAATACCTTGATACCATTGCATTCTTTCCGATTTTTCGACAATATTATCTCCATAGAAAGCTGAAATAGGGAAATATTTAACATTCTCTAAACCTAATTTTTTAGCTACCGAATCATATTGTGCTTTGATATCATTATAAATATCTTCAGAATAATCAACCAAATCCATTTTATTGATGGCAACTACAACATTTTTCATTTTTAATAATGAAGCAATGATTGAATGTCTTCTTGTCTGCTCGATTACACCTTGCCTTGCATCAATCAAAATTATGATCAATTGTGAATTTGATGCGCCGGTAATCATATTTCTGGTATACTGAATATGTCCTGGTGCATCTGCAATAATGAATTTCCTTTTCGGTGTCGAAAAATAACGGTAGGCTACATCAATGGTAATTCCCTGTTCTCTTTCTGCCCTCAGGCCGTCGGTGAGAATAGCCAGATCAATTCCGTTCTCATTCTTGTTTTTTGATTGTTTTTCTAAAGCTTCAAGCTGATCAATCAGTATATTTTTACTGTCATAGAGAAGTCTTCCGATCAGCGTGCTTTTTCCGTCGTCTACACTTCCCGCAGTGATAAATCTTAATATGTCCACGTGTAATTGAGTTATAAGTTATGAGTGATAAATGATCAATTTTTAAAAGCTTGTTGCTTACTGCTTTTAGCTTATTGCTTAAAAATATCCTCCTTTCTTTCGGTCTTCCATGGCGGCTTCCGTTACCTTATCATCGATTCGGGTTTCACCACGTTCAGAAATTTTAGAAGCAGTGATTTCTCTCACCACATCATCCAAAGTTTCGGCAGAACTTTCTACAGCAGCGGTACAGGTCATATCACCAACCGTTCTGTAACGCACTTTTTTATTAACAATGGTATCATTTTCATCAATCTGGATAAAATCTGAAACAGCTATTAACTGCCCATCAAACTCAATGACATCCCGTTGATGAGCAAAATAAATCGGCGGAAGCTGAATATTTTCTTTTTTAATATAATTCCAGACATCAAGCTCCGTCCAGTTGGATATAGGGAAAACTCTTACATTTTCACCTTTATTGATTCTTCCGTTATAGATATTCCACAATTCGGGACGCTGAAGTTTAGGATCCCATTGTCCGAATTCGTCACGAACAGAGAAAAAGCGTTCTTTCGCTCTCGCCTTTTCCTCATCTCTTCTTGCTCCGCCAATACATGCATCAAACTGAAACTCTTCTATGGTATCTAATAAAGTGTGGGTTTGTAACCAGTTTCTTGAAGCAAACTTTCCTTTTGGTTCTGTTAAATTTTTAGCTTTAATGGTATCTTCCACTTTTCTTACAATCAATTCTGCACCCATATTTTCTGCTAAATAATCTCTGAACTGCAGAGCTTCCGGAAAATTGTGTCCGGTATCAATATGAACCAACGGAAAAGGAATTTTCATAGGAGCAAAAGCCTTTTTTGCCAGATGAACTAAAGTAATAGAATCTTTTCCGCCACTGAAAAGTAACGCCGGTTTTTCAAACTGAGCTGCAATTTCACGCATGATGTAAATGCTTTCTGCTTCCAGCTGTTCGAGATAATCTAATGTATATGCACTCATTCTTAATTTGAGATTTTTGTTACTATGTATGCAGACCGCATTCTTTTTGTGAACTTTCCCACCACCAGCGTCCGGCTCGCGGGTTTTCGCCTTCTTCGATAGCTCTTGTACAAGGTTGACAGCCTACACTGATAAAGCCTTTTTTATGAAGAGACAATTCCTGAACTTTATTTTGTTCTAAATAATTTAAAACATCCTGATACGCCCAGTTGATTAATGGATTGTATTTGTACAGATTTCTTTCCTCATCCCACTCCAGAACCGACATATTTTCACGGTTTTCAGATTGTTCTGCACGAAGTCCGGTAATCCAGACTTTGGCATTTTCCAAAGCGCGATTCAAAGGTTTTACTTTTCGTATAAAACAGCATTCTTTTCTGTTTTCTACTGAGTGATAAAATGCATTGATCCCTTTTGAATTCACATAATTTTCTACATCAGAAGCTTCCGGAAAGTATACTTCAGTTTTTTTTTGATAGCGTGAATTGTTTTTTGAAAGCAAATCGTAATGCTCATAGAAGAGCCTTCCGGTATCTAAAGTAAAAATTTTTATCGGTAAATTATTTTTGAAAATAGCGTCTGTAATTACCTGATCTTCCTGACCAAGCGACGTGGAGAAAACAATTCCTTCTGAAATCTTTGATGAAATGAATTGTAATCCATCTTCCAAAGTAAGTTGTTGTAAAGTCTCGATATCCTCTTTTGAAAACATAATTTTCTGTTTGATACCCGCAAATATCTAACAAAAATATTATCCTACCAAATAAGTAGACTTGTAAAATTAAATTTAAACGGATTTAATCAATTAAATCTAAAAGTGTTTTTTCTTCCAAAATTTTTAACGAAGCATCACGCACTTCTATCAAAACATCGTGCAGACTGCAGTGATCTTCGTTGCAGTTCTCACATTTTTCGTAAAAATTGAGACTCACACAGGGAAGCATCGCAATGGGACCATTCACAAGACGGATGATCTTTGCTAAATTTACTTTTTCTGGACTTTCTTTGAGGAAATAGCCACCGCCTTTGCCTTTTTTACTGTCGAGAATCTCAGATTTTTTCAGCTCTAATAAAATATTTTCAAGGAATTTTAAAGGAATTTTTTTGTATTCCGCAATTTCGGAAATCAGAACCGGACCTTCATTTCTTTTTTCTACAAGATATGAAAGTGCCTTAAAAGCATATTGAGATTTTTTTGACAACATTGTAACACAAAAGTAAGAAAAAAGTTAGAATATAAAGCTGGAAGTTCGAAGCAGTGTGATGGAAGTAAATATTTTAGAAAAACGAGAACTTTTAATTTATAGATTCGATGTAACTTCCAGCTTCTAACATCCAGCTTCCAGCTAAAAAAATTTATCTTTGTCTTATGTTTAGTAAACAAGAAGCACAGCAATTAAAAAAAGAATTTTGGACGGCATTTGGAAAGTCGTTTCCCAGAAAATGGATTTTGTATGATACAAAAGTGAAAGATTTCTCATTTAAATTTAATGCTGACAACAAAAAAGCAGAAGTTTCTTTAGATATCGAAATGAAAGATGAAGTCTACCGAGATGCCTATTATAATAAGATTTGGTCACTTGAAGATATTCTTAAAGATTTCATTGCCGATTTTCACAAAGAAGAATTCTATACTTTGGAAAACGGAAAAGTCATCAGCAGAATCTGGGTTGAAAAAGAAGGAGTTTCGGTTTTTAATAAAAATTCCTGGCAGCAGATTTTCGAGTTTTTTGTGGAGAAAATGGATGGTTTTGAAAGGTTTTATTACGAGTATGAGGATTTTATAAAAGATGTTTAGTAACTATGTTGATTTTTGAAATCATTGCAGAAATTTTATTTGAATTCATTTTTTTCAAACTTTCTGTTTCATTTACAGGAAAGCCAAACTGCTTTTCATTGTGAAGAATAAAAAAATATACAATAATTTTAAAGAGAAGCTTTACTTTTTTTTCTCCAACTTAAATTTGCATTATCTTTGACAAAACACTTCAAAGATGAATAAAATACTTACATTATTACTTTTTTTCACATTTCAGATCATTTTTTCGCAAAATGTATTTAAATCTCAAAAGCAGATCTACTTAGCGGAATATTATGCTAAACAAAAAAATGACAAAAAAGCTCTTGAATGTTATTTGAAAGCTATAAATTTTAATTCCAAAATCGAAAGCGATGATTATCTTAAAGCGGCTTCCATTGCATTTAAAATTAATGAAAGAAAGATTGCAAAAGATCTTCTTATTAAAAGTATTACTAAGCAGCAAGCTCCATTAGATTTCATTAAAAGTTTTAAAAGTTTAAAACCCTATCAAGATTCTGAAGAAATGAAAGAAGTTTTGGCGCAGTACGACGAATTGGAAAACCAATATTTCCGAGAACTCAAGAATCCAAAAGCGTACATGGAAATTCAAAGTCTCATCGCTAAAGATCAGCTAATTAGAGAAGAAGAAAATATTTTCCAAGAATTAGCCAACAAAATAGATTCAATCAATATCATAACATTAAAAGAACTTACCATTAAAAATGGTTGGGAACCGAGGGCATGGGTGTTACTTTGGCATCATCGTGGTTATTATAAAGAAAATCATTATGTATGGGACTTTTTTAAACCTTTTATACAGAAAGAAATTGAAAAAGGTAATGTCAATAAAAATTTCTTCGTTGATTTTGAAGAATTTACTGCTAGTACAGGTAATCTACAAGCGCCTGCAATCTACGATCTTGGTAATATTGGTAGATTAAGCATGAATCAAACTTATGATGACATAAAAAATCTTGATAAAAGAAGAAAATCCGTAGGTTTGCCTCCGTTATATTTTGGACATTTTTTATACGGAATGGAACTTCCAAAAGATTATGAATACAATCCTGAAAACCTTCTTTCAGATCTGATCAATTTATAGAAATATGATTACAAAACAAAAAAACATCCGCCGAGGCAGATGTTTTTCTTATGTATTTTGTATGCTGACTATTTTTTTGCAGCTTTCACATCAATATCAATTTCGATGTCTTTGCTGATCATCCATTCTGCAGGATCTGCTTCAGAAGTTCCGAATTTGATTCCCCAGTCTGCACGGTTTACTGTAAATTTAGCCGCAATATTTGCTGATTTATCTACTACATCTACTTTAGCAGGGAAAGTAACATTCATTGTTTTACCCAACAAAGTAAGGTTTCCGCTTACGGTTTTGTTAGCTCCTGCTACAGCGTCTGCTCCAGGTGTTGCCAAATCTTCAACTTTAGTGATTTTAAAATCAGCAGTCGGAAATTTTTCAACATTGAAGAAATCTTCATTCTTCAAGTGACCTTCAAGATCTGTAGATTTTTTATCTTTCTCAGTAACAGAAGCCGGATCTACTTTGATTGATTTCATATCAATTACGAATTCTCCAGAAGCCAATTGGTTATCAGCAACAGATAATTCGCCTGACGTGATCGCAAGAGTTCCCCAACGTGGTGCCATACCTCCTTTGTGGAAAGCTTTCCAGTTTACTTTAGATGCCGCAACATCAACTGCTAAAACATCACCTTTCTTTTCAGCAACAGTTTGCTCTTGACCTGCAGTTGCAGTTTCTGTTTTTTTGTCTCCACAAGAAGCCAATAAAAGACCCATACCTGCTAAAGCGATTACACTGATTTTTTTCATTTTTTAAAATTTAATTTTGTTATTGATTAAGTATTGCTTTACTAAACAGCAAAAATACCGTTTTATTATTTTTAACTGTGCAAACCTCGGAAAAATTTATGGTTTGAGTCATTAACATAGGATAAGAAAGTGAAAAAAATGAGATTTAAGATATTTTCTCTATCGAGATGCGATTTAACTCGTTATAAATTGGAAAATTGATGATTGTTGAAAAGCGATTTCTTTTGTGAATGATTTTTTATTGGCTTTTTATATATATTTGATTTTATATTTGAATTTGCACATTGTGTGAAACAAAGATTAAATAAAAGTATTTACAAGCATAAATTATTTATAAAATGAAAAAACATATCTATACAATAACAATCTTTTCTTTGATACTACTGAGCTGTGGAGAACAATCAAAACAAAAGAAATCAAAAAACACAGAAAATATTGAAATAGAACAACCAAAAAATGAAAAACTCTCGAATCTAGAACTTGAAGCCTCAAGACTAAGAGCTGGTGGTTCCATTAAGAACGTTGAACTTGATAGCAAATTTGCAAAAATTACATACGTAAAGGATTACGAAGAATATAAAGAATTAAATCCACAATCAGGACTGTCAAAAACTGAGTTGAATGCTTATTGGGAAAGTGGTGACGCAATAGAAAAAGCTCTTGTTGATGGTTCGGTAAGAATTATGAAAAAGCTTGACTATATCGATACTGTTTCTATTTTATTACCTTACAAAGGAACAAATTATTCAATTTTAGTAAATAAAAAAGATCTTGAAAAATTTATTGGTAGCGACTTTGCGACCATCAAAAACAAATGGGACGAAACATTTTCAAATCCTTTTGTTTATGATGATAAAGGAAGAAAGTCATTTTTTAAAAAATTTGGAGGCAAAAGCTGAAAACTTGACAACGAAGATTTTGCCTCAGTTGAATTAAGGTTTACACATTAAGTTTATTATTCGATTGAAATTATATTACTTTCACTTTAAAACCAAATAAATTCACCACAAGATGTAATATCCAACCTCATCCATTTGTTCTATCTAAAAACTAACATGAAATTCAAATTTCTATTCTTATTATTCTTTTGTATCATTAACGCTTTTGCTCAGCAAAATTTAAGTATCAACGGGATACTTATCAATCATAATCAGGAAAAACTGCCTTCACCCATTATGGTTTATTTATTTGATTCTGAAAATCATTTGGTGAAATCTACTCTCACTCAGAATACAAAATTCGAATTTCATCAATTACAGTCAAACTATTATTATCTTCAAATCTCTTCGGATGAAACCGCTCAGAAAGAAAAACAATTTTATTTAGATAAAAATTTAGATTTAAAAATTATTTACGACCCAAAAGTTCAACAGATTGAGGAAGTTAATCTCGTCGGAAAGAAGAGTAATTTCAAAGTTGAAAACGGGAACATCACTTTAGAGGTCGCCAATTCTCCGCTCAATAAATTACCAACCTCTACAGAATTATTATCAAAATTACCTTTTGTAATGATGGATGCCAATGGCGAAGGGCTTTCATTTGTCGGAAAGGGTGTTCCGTTACTGTATGTTGACAACCAAAGAGTAAATTTTGCCACTTTATCGGGAATTGCCGTGGACGACATCAAATCTGTAGAAATTATCAGAAATCCATCCGTAAAATATGAGTCTGAAGGGAAAGCTGTCATTAAGATCAATCTTAAAAAAAGCAGAAAAGATGGTGCTCAGCTCAGCATTTCTGAGACGGCGACTTTTCAAAAACGATTCAGAAATCATTTCACTGCAAATTATCAGCAGAAAAAAAATAAAACAGAGTGGAAACTCAATGCCGCATACAACCAGATCAATCATTGGGAGAGCAATGGTTTTGAATATTCGGTACCCAGCAAAAATATTTATTCTGATTATGTGATTACCTCGATTACCAAACGTCCACAAACGATTTTTGGAGGAAGTTTATATCATGAATTGAATGATGGAGACTATATTACTTTAACGGTCAACAGTAATTTCAGACCAGATAAAGGTGATAATAATACCAACACGTTATATTCTGAAAAAGGAAATTCTTCTTACATCAAAACACTGAATCAGCAGGACAGTAAACGGTCAACCATCAATTCGATATTTAATTACAATAAAAAATTAACGAATTGGGATGCCAATATTTTTACCGGATTGCAATACACTAGAGAAAGTAATAATGTCGACTACATTTTTTACAACGATATTAATAATTCAGGGTATGAATTCAGTCAATTTCGTAGTCGACTGTATTCTGGGAACGTGTATTCCGGGAGAATTGATTTTGAAAAGAAATTTGATGAAAAACATATTTTAGAATTGGGAGGAAGCTATACTAGCGCCGAAACCAATACAGACAACACCACCGATTACCGGAATAATCAGGCAATTGAATATTATAAATATCAATTTAAAGAAAGTAATTTAGCATCGTATGCCAATTTTGGTTTGGATATCAATAAATGGGATCTTAAAGGTGGAATAAGAATGGAAACCACTTCTACTAAAGGTTTTGAACCGGTTATTAATGAAACTAAAATCGAAAGAGATTATGTGGACTGGTTTCCCAATGCTGAAGTAAATTTTAAGCAAAGTGAAGATTATACGTACACATTAAACTTCAGAAAAAGCATTTCAAGACCCAACTATGGAAATCTTGCTGCCGGCGGATTATACGGAAGTCCGTATGTAGAATATGTAGGAAATCCTGATTTGGTTCCAACTTATACGAACACGATTTCTTTCACAAGTAATCTGAAGAAATGGTCTTTGAATGCATCTTTTTACACCAGTAAAAATCCGATTGGTTATACTTTGGTTTATGATGAAAGCAGAAATATTTCAAAGTTTACGATGGTTAATTTTGATAAAGAATTTGGTGCAAATGTAGGTCTGGACTTCCCAATTGAATGGAAAAAATGGACTTCACAAAACAGTTTGTCTTTAAATTATGATAAAACCGAAGATTCTTTAGCGGTCATTAAAAAATCTACGCCTTACCTTTATCTCTCCACCAACAACACGTTTACTTTGTTGAAGCATTTATCTTTTCTGCTTGATGGCTCTTACATCACACAACGCACAGCAGGATTGTATGAAGTGAACGCCATGTGTCTTGTAAACCTTGGTCTTACTTCCTCAGTTTCAAATTTTGATTTTACGCTTCGTTATAATGATGTTTTTAATCAAATGAATTACATCCAGAAAATGAGCTATAACCAAATGTCTTCTACAGGAACTTTTTTTGGAAACACACCTACTCTATCTTTTGCTGTAAAATATAATTTCGGAAAGCTGCTCAAATCAAATTATAAGCAGAATACGGTGAATGAAACATCGGACAGGCTTTAAGTAGTTGTTGATGGTTTTTAAATTTAAAACTGATTCGTTCGAAATAATTTTTCTTTTGCTTGTGATTTTTTGTTTGCATTTTCTATATTTGAATTGCTTTGTATTTTAAACAAAAACTAAATAACAAATTAAATTATGTTTGGAAATAACTCTTTAGAAATAAAAACTCAGGAGTTTAAAACAAATTTTTCATGTTTAATTGAAATAGCAGTAGACAAAAATGAAAAAAACAACATTACTTTTTCTTCTTTTATCAGTAAGTTTTGCGCTAGCACAAAACACCATCTTATGGACGATAAAAAAAGAAGGAAAGCCTCACACTTCCTATCTTTTGGGAACATACCATCAGATGGGAAATTCTTATGTAGATTCTCTGAAAACCGTGACGCGTGCGCTCCAGTCTTCACAACTCGCTATTTTTGAAAATATTGATACCGGTGAAAAATTAGCAAGTTTTCTTAATACGCGACTTGAAAATTTTAGTTATAAAGAAAAACTCAGTAAAAAATACCTGAAAGATTTAGAAGAGATCGCAAAAAACTGGGCTGTCCCTGTTTCTAAACTATCACCTCCCGAACTGCGTCTAAAACTTGAACAAATCTACTATGAAACGCAATGTGGTACAATAAGACCCACCGATACCTCCAAAGTATTTGATAGCTATCTCATAAAAATGGCTAAGAAAAATTCTGTTGAAGTTTTGGGTTTAGAAAGTAATGACCTGATGACATCTTACATCAATAAAACCGACCGCACAGAATGGAAAGATGTGAAAAAAGAAATCTACACCTGGCTAGATAACATCAAAATGAAGCGGGAAACCCAAACGCTTTGCAGCATGGCAGAAGCATACAAAAAACAAAAATTAGATTATCAGTTGGGTTCTGAATGCGCAGAAACCGTAATTATCAGCTCGAGAAATGCGGTTTGGCTGCCAATTATAGAAAAAAATATTGCTGAGAAAAAGAGCTTCATTGCTGTGGGATATGCTCATCTCACCGGAAAATGCGGTTTGGTTACTCAACTTAGAGAAGCCGGTTATAAGGTTGAGCCTGTTTATGATTTGAGCAAGTAAAAATTCTAATGATTTAAAAGAGTTATTTTAATAATGCTTTTTTAAATTTGAATACAGCCTATAGATAATTAAGCAGGTCATTCGAAAAGAATGTAAAAAAGTTGAAAAGAATAATAAAAAAAGAGAAACCTATGTTTCTCTTTTCTATTTTTATCCAAATTTCTTTTTTCTTAACCAGAAAAACAAACCTCCCAAAAGCCCGATGATCGCTAAAGGAAGCAGTAAATTAAACCACTGCCAGTTTGCTTTTTCTTCGCTAATTCTGTGCCGGTCCAGAAGTCTTTCTTCAATGTTTCTGTTTCTCAGTTCCATCAGATTGCTGTCGTCGAGAAGGTAATCTAAGGCATTTCTGAGAAACTGTTCGTTACCAAACTGTTCGTCGGTCAAACGGTCAACTCCAAGAGGTAAAGCTTCGCCTTTATGGGTTTTATTTCTTCCCACATCACCATCTGCAATGACAATCATTTTATTTTCCGGACTTTTTGCTTTAAAACCAGGATACGACTGTCTTTCTATTCGTGATGCGTATGCAGATGAGAATTTCCCTTCTAATGCAACGGCAAAAATCTTTGGCGTGCTTGGCTTTTCCATTTGTCCTAGGCTGTCGACGCTGGCAATTTCGTTTAATTCAACATAGTTCGGAACCTGCTTTAATAAAGTTCTCTCGCTTGATTCAAAAAGAACATTGGTTTTAAATTTCTTTCCACCCAAGGTATCGATAGAAGTCGGAAATTCAAACTTTACAGGATTAATATTTTTGGTAATCGGATTGTTGTTTTCAGCAATTCCCAAAGGAAAATATGGCCAAGGAAGACTTGTATATTGAGGATTCCCTCCTACTTCACCGGTCACCAATTTCAACAAAGCAAATTTCTTCACATCCTTGACCAAAGCAGGATTGATTCTCAAACCATAATTGAAGAAAAAATCGGTCATATTGATATCAACCGGGAATGGCATTACTTTTTTTGATTTTGTCAGTGTATCCATTTCAGCATTCACAGCATCAATCATCCATAACGTTTTCCCGCCATTCATGATATATTGATCAAGAATTAGTTTCTCGTTGTCTGTAAATGCCTTTCGAGGTTTTGCGATGACCAAAGCGCTCATTTGCTTTAATAATGGTAAATCTGCCAAAGTAAGTTCCACATTGTTTTTTGGAATTACAGGACCTGCATCATAACTTTCCAAAGCCAGATTCATAAAACCCTGAAATTCTTCAGGTCTCAACTCGTCCTGATTCACCAAAATTCCAACTTTTTTCCTTTGATTGGTAGAAACCGATTTGATATTCGAAACTAAATTATATTCTAAATTTTCAATCGATTTTCTTATTTGTTCATCTGCATTGATGTTTGCCTGCTGCACAACCAACGGAATTGAAGCTCCGTTCTGACCGTGTTTCACGACTGCATAAGGAAACAGATAAATCTGGGTAATCTTTCCATCTTTATTATCCGGAAGCACAGAAGGCTGCATTCCCATTGCCATCAAAGTATCCTGAGACATTTTGGTTTTGATGGGATCTATAAATTTAAAATCTATTTTAGGATTGATTTTTCTAAACTCTTCGAGCATAAATCTCGTCTCGCTCTGCAATTGTTTAAAGCTTGCAGGGAAATCTCCTTCAAGATAAACATCTACCGTTACAGGCTTTTTAATCGATTCTAAAATTTTAACAGTGCTTTCAGAAAGTGTATATCTTTTTTCTTTGGTTAAATCCAGTCGAATTCCTGAAAACATCAGGATGATGCTTAAAGGTAAAATTACAAACAGTAAAATTCCGAACGGAGATTTTAAGGATATCTTCTTCATGTTTTTACTTCTTTTTAGTGATAAAATGATTAGACAATGCTAATGTAAGACCGATGACAAATACAAAATAAGCGACATCTTTAAAATCGATCAAACCTCTTGTGAAGCCTAAGAAATGTTGATAAAAACCAACATTCTGAAGGATGAAATCTGCTCCGCCCAGCAGTTTATAACTCGCCAGCTGCTCAATCCCAAAATACATAATGAAACACATGAAAACACCAAGCAAATACGCCATGATTTGATTTTGAGAGAGCGAAGAAGCTAAAATCCCGACTCCTGCAAATGTTGCAATCAGAATAATCAGTCCAAAATAACTTCCGAACGTCATTCCCAAGTCAATATTTCCTTCAGGAACACCTAAAACGTAAACGGTGTAAAGATATATAAGTGAAGGAATCAGACATAAAATTCCGACTACCCAAACCGAAAGAAATTTCCCGAAAACCAATTCTGAAACTTTCAGAGGTTGAGAAAAAAGCCAATTCAGTGTTCCGGTTTGTTGTTCTTCAGCAAAAGTTTTCATAGACAATGCCGGAATGATAAACATCAAAAGCCAAGGCACTAAAACAAAATAGCTTTGTAAAGAAGCCAGCCCAATGTCGAAAATATTAGAATCGTTCTCGAAAAAAAACAAAAACAATGTTGTTATCAAACTGAAAGCCGCAATGATCACCCACGCACTCCAGTTCCCGAAATAACTCCAAAGTTCTTTTTTAAAAATTGCTATCATATTCTTAGTTAGAAGTTTAACTTACTTTTTTAAGCAAAAAGTAGTAAGATTATATTTTGAATTAATTTTAACGCAAAGTCCGCTAAGCTTTTTACTTTCATGCTGATGTTAAGTTTGCAAAGGCGTTCCACTCAGCAAAGAACTCAAAGTTTTCACTTCACAAAATTTGTATTCTAATTTTACTTTTTATCTTTTTACTTTATACTTTTCTTATTCTTATTGACCAATTTCACCGTCATCATGATCAAAAATACCAGAACGAAAAATCCTGTGATTAATTGCCACCAATATTCTATTACGGAAGATTTTAAAATTACTGTAAATACAACCAAAAACAGAATAAACGTTGCTATCTCATTAATTTGTCGCAGCTTTACATTTGAGGTAGACAAAGTTTCGCCGTTCAGCTTTTTAATTTGATTTAATTTTTTCCAAGCCCAATGATGGAAAAACGCCAAGCCTATCAGAAAAGTTAATTTTAAATGAAACCAAGGCATTTTCATTAAAGCAGAATTGAGAAAAATCATTATTAAACCACAAACAGTCATGATAACACCTGCCGGAACGGTAATGATGTTCCATAATCTGCGAGCCATAAAGATATATTGTTCTCTGAGGATTCTCTTTTTATCTTCCTCAAAATCATCAGTATCTTTATAGTACACAAAAATTCTCACGAGATAAAAAATTCCCGCAAAATAACTGACCATAAAAATGATATGCAACGCCTTGATGATGGTATACAGCATCGTAAAAATTTGTTTGCAAAGATAAGGATTTTGTTGACGAAATGAAGGTTAAATAGAAAGTCAATCTAGTATTTTCATACTTCTAATGAAATTTTAATGAGAAATAATAAATCTGAGATAACTTTAAATTTTGGCTAAAGCCAATATGGAATATTTTTAAATTGAAAACGGGCTAAAGCCCGTTCCTATTGATTAAAAGAAATACTGTCAATTTTCTTTCCATCTGCATATTTTTTAATATACTTTAATTTACCGTTTTCATCATAATATTTCCAGTCACCAAAGTAATACCAATGCCTTTGTGCATCGGAAATATCTAATTTTGACTGACCTCTCTCCATGATTTTACCGTTAGGATGATACAGCTTTGTCTTGGTCACATTCCTTCTGATTTTATCTTTTTGGTACGACTTACCTTCAAAAGTGGTTTTCCACACTCCTACTTTCTCACCCATTTTGTACTTTCCCACAGCCGTTAAAATTCCCTGGTCAGAAGAATATTCTTCTTTCCATTTTCCGTGGCGTTTATTCCATTTGTTTTCAACTTTTACGTACTGATTTATTTTTGCTTTGCATGAAGCCAATATTGTTAATACCAGACCTAGAAGTAAGAGATTTTTAATCATAAAAAACAGAATTTCTGTAAATATAGAAATTCTGCTTTTATTCTACAATTGTAGAATAGTTTATTTTAAGGTAATTCCTTAAGAAATTACACCTAATTCTTTTCCAACTTTTTCAAAAGCTACAATAGCTTTATCTAAATGCGCTCTTGTGTGAGCCGCAGAAAGCTGCACTCTGATTCTCGCTTTTTCTTTCGGTACTACCGGATAGAAAAATCCAATAACGTAAATTCCCTCATCCATCAATTTTTCAGCCATTTTCTGAGCTAGTTTTGCATCATACAACATCACAGGAACAATCGCAGCATCACCTTCAGGAATATCAAAACCTTTTGCTTTCATTTCTTTTCTGAAATATTCTGCATTTTCCATCACCTGATCTCTCAATGAAGTGTCATCTGAAATCATATCTAAAACTTTCAAAGCTGCCCCAACAATTCCTGGAGCCAATGAATTTGAGAATAAATACGGACGAGAACGTTGTCTCAACATATCGATGATTTCTTTTTTACCTGAAGTAAATCCGCCTAAAGCACCACCCAAAGCTTTCCCAAGCGTTGAAGTAATAATATCTACTCTACCCATCACTTCGTTAGCTTCGTGAGTTCCACGACCGGTTTTACCGATGAAACCAGTTGCATGAGAATCATCAACCATTACCAAAGCATTGTATTTGTCGGCTAAATCGCAAACTCCTTTTAAGTCTGCAACAATTCCATCCATTGAGAACACTCCATCGGTAACGATGATTTTGAATCTGTGATTTTTCTCTGAAGCGGCAATTAACTGCGCTTCAAGATCTGCCATATTATTATTTTTATAACGATATCTTGCCGCTTTACAAAGACGAACCCCGTCAATAATCGAAGCGTGATTCAATTCATCTGAAATAATTGCATCTTCATCAGTGAACAAAGGCTCGAAAACACCACCATTTGCATCAAAACAAGCTGCGTATAAAATAGTATCTTCAAGACCCAAAAACTGAGCAATTTTCTCTTCCAATTGCTTGTGAATATCCTGAGTTCCACAGATAAAACGCACTGAAGACATCCCGTAACCATGAGATTCTATCATGTCTTGAGAAGCTTTCATCACTTCCGGATGGTTTGAAAGTCCAAGATAATTGTTGGCACAGAAATTTAATAACTTCTTTCCGTTGGCTTCAATTTCAGCACTTTGCTGTGACGTGATGATTCTTTCTGTTTTAAAAAGACCGTCATTTTCGATATTTTTAAGTTCGTTTTGTAGATTTTCAAGATACTTTTCAGAGATCATTATAATAATTATTTAGGTTCGCTAATTTAATAAAAAGGCTTTAAAGTATTTACTTTTATCCTTTATTATTATAAATTTTGAATTAAATAAGAGATTATTATCAAATAGTCTACTAATTTAATAGGATAATAATTATATTTGAACTCTGAAAATCGATTATATGAAATTATCTCAGATTATACGAGCAAAAAATATAGACGCTGATGACTTTTTGAAAAAATATAGACGCTGATGACTTTTTGAAACAATATATGAAAGCAGGGAAACCTATTATTTTAAAGGATTTCATAGAGCCAGACAGCCCAGCATTTCAAAAATGGAATTACGAATATTTCAAAGAGATTGCAGGAGAAACAAAAGTCAATGTTTATGGCAGCGAAATAGAATCCATTGATCGGGTTGCCAGTAAACCTGTTGGTGAAACTACATTTGCAGAATATTTAGATTTAATTACAACTAAAATTACTGAGCACCGTTTATTTTTGTTTAATCTTTTAAGCTTAAAACCTGAGCTCAAAAATGACATTCATTATAAAGATATTACCAAAGGAAAGGTTTTGAAATGGCTGCCTTTTATGTTTTTCGGCGGACAAGGTTCTATTACAAGAAATCATATTGACATTGATATGTCGCATGTTTTTTTATCTCAATTTCAAGGCGTGAAAAAAGTGTGGCTGTTTCCGTGGGAGCAATCTGATTTAATGTACAAATTGCCATACAATTTCCACAGTTTAGTTAATCTTCAGGAACCTGACTATGAAAAATATCCTGCAGTAAAACATTTAAGAGGTTATGAAGCGTTCATTCATCCCGGTGAGACTTTATATATCCCTTCAGGTTGGTGGCACTATATTCAATATGAAACGGAAGGCTATTCGGTTTCAGTGAGAGCTCTTCCATCAAGTGCGCTTGAAAAATGGAGAGGTTTTAAAAACTTGATCATCATAAGACATTTTGATAATCTGATGCGAAAAATTTTTAAAGATCAATGGTTTAATTACAAAGTGAGAGTTGCCAATAAGCGCGCTGAAAGAGCCATGGGAAATTTTGATAATCTCAATTTTTCTGTTGAACTGTAAGATCTTTTACAAAAAAACTTTCCTTTTCAGAAAGTTTCTAAGCAGATTTATGAATTTTAGACTTTAAAATTATAATAGTCGATGCAGTTACTCCTTTATAAATTTAAGATTCAACTGTTGGATGGTAATAAAATACACGCCTTTTTCTAAAGCAGTAATATCAATTTTCTTTTCTGTATTGCCTTTTTTCACTAATCTGCCATCAGCCGTAACAATAATGTAATCTGTCTGCTTTTTTAAACCTGAAATAAACAATTCGTCTTTTGCAGGGTTTGGGTAAATTGCTAACTGATCTAATGTGGCTTCTGAAGTGCTCAAAGTATTATCTTGTGCAACAGTAGAATTTTTTTCCAGAATCTGATATTCATAATTGAATTCTACACTTGCAATTGGAAAAGCAACCGTTTCTGTAAAATATTGATTGTTTGAGGTATTATTTAAAGCAAAATAGGCAACCTGACCTCCTGTACCGTTAACTTTGATTGGCAAAGGCATATCAAAAAAGCTTACTGACGCATGACTTTGCGTTTGTCCTGCTTTGAAAGTTACTTGATTTCCGACCTGCTTCCATCGGATATCGTATGTCGGGTAACCCTGACCATAAATCCAGTCATTGAAAAAACCAGTAAAATCTCTCCCAGTAGACTGCAGCAGTGAAGCACTTAAGTCTGATGTTTTCACATAATTATAAGCTAAATTTGGTCTTGCATGGTAATCTTTTAAAGCCTGATAAAAAACAGTTTCACCCAAAATCCACTTAATCATTCTAACTACATATCCACCTTTAGCGTAAGTCAATCTCCCATTAAAGATAGTACCCACGCTTCCTAAGTTGGCGTCTGCAACATATACACTTCCGCCTGTAGCACTTGTAATAAAGTTTTTCTGATCAAGCAGATAACTTAAAAACTGAGCATTTGTTAACAATAATTTTTCATTAGCAACATGCTCACCAAAAGTTGCAAAACCTTCATTCAGCCAAATATCATTCCAAGCACCACAAGTCACTTTGTCACCAAACCATTGATGAGCAAGTTCGTGAGCAATTAACTGTGTACTCCATCCACCCATTGAAGACATCGTTTGATGCTCCATTCCTCCGCCGGCAGTAAATTCCATGTGACCATATTTTTCGTTTCTGAAAGGATAAGCTCCGAAGAACGTTTCAAAAGTATTCATCACAGTCTTTGTCCATTCAATATTTGCCATGCTGCCTGCATTGGTAGACGTTCCGGGATAAATATAATTCACAAAAGGAAATGGAGGATTTCCCATCGTATCATTCAGTTTAACAAAATTTGTAATGGAAAGTGCGACTAAATAAGCGGCTGTAGGATATTGTGTTCTCCAAAACGTTAATTTTTGTCCGCTTCCCAGAATTATTTCACTCATTAATTTCCCGTTTGATGCAACGCTATACTGAGACGGAGTGGTCACTTTGATATCAAATCTTTCAATTTTATCGTTTAAGCTTTGCTTCGTCGGAAACCAATCTTGTGCACCATAAGGTTCATTCAAAGTAGAGAGAACAGGATTTCCGGTTCCGCCTTGAGTATTGATGAAGAATGCATTATTATTCGTAGGAGGATTTCCGCTGTATTGTATCGTCAATGAATCTAAAACATTAGCAGGAAGTGATGATGTAAAATCAATTTTCACTTCTTTGGTTGCCAACTGCTGAAAAGCTAAAGGCTGACCATGAAAAGTGACCTGAGAAACCGTCAACTGATTGGTTAAATCAAAATAAATGCTGCTCATAGCTTGAGTCGGCTTGAAATGAGAAGTTACAGAACCGGATATTTGAGCTACAGCCGGATTTAACGAAACATCCATTCTCTGGTACTGCAAATCATAGTTTAAAGTATTCGGATTGGTGTTTCCGGCATTCATCTTAGCAGTAAAAGATTTCATCTCTTTTACCATCAAGCCTTTCATTTCAAGATTTTCCTGAGCTAAAACGGTTTGACATACTAAAACACCTAAAATTAGAAGATAAAACTTTTTCATATTATTATAATATACGATTGTCTGCATGAATTGGTTTGGTTGAAATATAAATCAAATTCATTATCAACAAATTAGAGCTTAAAGATAAAAAAAACCTTTCAATCTCAGATTAAAAGGTTTATGATATGATTTAATATTTTTTAAAGGTCTAGAGCTGGTTGCAGAATTTTTTCAATTTTGCTTTTTACCTGAGCAACAGAACCTGCATAATTGTTAACCAAGATAGAAAAAACTAAAGTTCTGCCTGTATTCGTTTTCATGTAACCTGTCAAAGCTTTCACTTTATTTAGGGTACCTGTTTTTGCAAAAATCTGTCCGTTACCTTCTAGTTTAAACATACCTTTTAAAGTTCCAGTTTGCCCTGCAATCGGCAGAGAATCGAAATATGTTTTATAATATTTTTGGTTCATTAATGATGTTAAAAATTTAACCTGAGAAATCGGTGTTACATGATTGCCTCTTGACAATCCGCTGCCGTCCATATAATTTAAACCTTCAACATCGAAAGCTACATCTTTCAAATGCTCATTCACTACAATTCTTCCCGATTCTGAAGTCTGATCACCCATTTTCTGGAAACCGACTGTTTTCAGTAAAGCTTCTGCCAATCCGTTATCACTACGTTGATTGGTGTAATAAATAATATCTGACAAAGTTGGAGATTTGTAAGCCGAAATCATTTTTCTAACTTCAGGAACTGCATCTGTCGTTCTTGGAGTCACTTTTCCGGTAACGCCTACTCCACTTTTCACCAAAGTTGCTCTGAAAGTATTTGCTAAAAATGCAGGTGCATCAGGAAGTTTAGTTGTTAAAACTCCGTCACCGTCGTACTTTTCAGCATAAACCATTTGATTGGCATAAGGTGAAACGTAGAAATATTTTTTGTCTGAAGCTGAGTTGTTTCCTTTTTTTACGATCAGTTTTTCGTTTGCAGGATTGATCTCACGAGTTGTACCAACCGGCAGATAGTAATTATTGTTTTCTAGCCACACAACATTTTCCGGAAGTCTCGAAATGTTACCTTTGAAAAGCGCTGTCTGAATAATAATATCACCATTTACCTTTTTGATTCCCTCACGAGACATTCCACTCACGAAGTCTGAAACGATTTCTTTGTAAGACCAAGCTCCTGCTTTATTGGTTCCCAAAGATGGGTCACCACTTCCTACAATGTAAAGATTGCCGTTCAAAACTCCATTTTCGTCGATTTCTCCTGAATATTCAAGCTGCGTCATCCAACGGTAATTTTCTCCCAACAGATGCAAAGCAGTTTCTGTGGTCAATAATTTGGTAGTAGAAGCAGGAACGAGAGGAGTATTTTCGTTGTACGAAGAGATTACTTTCTTCGTTTTCGGGTCATAGACTACAAATCCCCATGTTGCATTTTTCAATACGGGATCTGTCATCATTGTGTTTAGGTTAACATCTACAAGTTCTTTGGGAGACAAAAAAGCTTTTTCAATCGCTGCTGCGGGAGAAGGTAAGTTTAATCCGCTTTTTTGACTTTCGAAATTTGGAGAATAAAGAACGGTAGATACGGTAGACTGAGCAAGGAAAAAACCTGTGGCCAAAACCGTAATACCTGAAATATACTTTCTGTAATTTATCATCAATTTTTTCTTTTTGTTATATTTTGGATGACATAAAAAATGATTAGTTAAATCTTTTCTCAGAATTCAAACACATAATAAACGTTCAAATGTAGAAATTATTGTTAGAAACCAACCTATCGAAGTATGATAAAAGCGTATAAAGTTTGTTAAATAGTGTTAAAAATCCACAAAAACGTCTTTTTTAATGCTTTGATAAGCAGTGATTTCTTCAAATTCTTTCAGACTTAATAAAACCAGGCTTTTAAATTTTTCATAGTTTTTCCCTCTTGGAAGCTTCAATAAAATCTGAAACTGATACAGATTATTCAATCTCGCAATCTGAGCTCTTTCCGGACCGAGAATACAATCTTCGGGCAGATATTTTCGTAAAATGGAACCTAAAAACTGAGACGCACGATTGACTTTATCATCTTTGATATGTTTCAGTTCAATCATGATTAATTTGGTGAAAGGTGGATAATGAAACTTCTGTCTTTCTGTGAGAAAATATTTATAAATCTTTAAAACATTGTTCATTTTAATTAACTGAAAAACAGAATGATCCGGATTATAGGTTTGAATTAAAATTTTACCGTTTCCTGAAACTCGTCCCGCTCTTCCTGAAACCTGTGTAATCAATTGATACGCACGTTCTTCTGCCCTGAAATCCTGAACATACAACATAGAATCAGCCTTTGGGATGGCTACCAATTCAATATGATCAAAATCTAAACCTTTGGAAATCATCTGTGTGCCTACAACGATATCGGTTTCGCGATCTTCAATTTTCTCGTATAATTTTTCGTAGGCAAATTTCTTCCGCATCGAATCAACATCCATTCTATCCACTTCATTGTCAGGGAAAATTTTTGAAACTTCCTCGTGAATCTGCTCTACTCCCACTCCTCTTTCGTTCAGATTTTCAGAATGACATTTCGGGCAGGCTTTTGGTTTTGAAGCTCGCTGACCGCAATAATGGCATTTCATTTCGTTTGCCGCTTTGTGATACGTCAAAACAACGTCGCAGTTTGAGCAGTAATTGACATATCCACAAGTCTCACATTCTATGACACTTGCGTAACCCCGACGGTTGTGAAGAATGATGGTCTGATTTTTTTCGTCTAAAGTTTTCTTAATCTCATCAATCAACTGTAACGAAAAATTCCCGGAAACTTTCTTGGAATCCTGAGCTTCTTTAAAATTAATCAGTTCAAATTCAGGCAATTTCACATTCCCGAATCTTTCATTTAAAAATATATAATGTAATTTTTCTTTTCTGGCTAAATAATAACTTTCCACTGAAGGCGTTGCCGAACCCAAAATCACTCTCGCATCATAAAAACCTGCCAAAACCAAAGCTGCATCTTTCGCATTAAAAAACGGAGAAACCTCTCTTGGCCTGTATGCAGAATCGTGTTCTTCATCCAAGATGATCAATCCTAAATTCTGATAAGGCAGAAATAAAGCATTTCTCGTGGCAATCAGAATTTTAATGTCGTTATTTTTAATTCTTCGCCAAACCTCAACTTTTTCAAAATCAGTCAGTTTCTGATGATAAAAACCCAACTGTCGACCGTATTTTTTTTCTAAACGTTGCGTAATTTGTTTGGTTAAAGAAATCTCAGGAAGCAAAAACAAAACGTTTTTTCCTTCGTTGACACATTCTTCAATTTTTTCTAAATACAAATGCGTTTTTCCTGAAGAAGTGACACCGTGAATCAGAACATTTTTCTTTTCTTCAAAAGCTTCATCAATTTCTGCTTTTGCTTCTTTTTGCGCTTCAGAAAGCTCTTCAATTTCTTCAATTTCGCCTTCATAACTTTCGATTCTGTCTTTCTGAAGGTAATATTCTTCCACCAGATTTTTATCAGCTAAAGCTTTGAAATGCGAACTCCCAAAATATCCGTCCTCAAACAATTCTGACTTTCTGATGTGTACATCAGGATTTTCGGTTTGCTTTTCTATAATATTCAGGAAAAGTTCTTTCTGTTTTTTGGCTCTGTTAAGTTGCAAAAGAATTTCGGTCAGATTTTGATTTTTTAAAACCTCATCTTTCACTTTTACGTACGCAACTTCTTTGGCTTTGTATTTTTCAGCAACTTTTTCATCAATTTCAATGTATTGTAAATCAATCAGAGAATTGATGGTTTTAATAATTTCTTTTTTTGGGATAAATGCTTCAATATCAGTCAAATTGATGAGTTGACGAACTTCTAAAGCCTGAATAAGATACATTTCGTTGACATCGAGATTCTCAAATTCAATGACAGCGTTGGGCTTTAACTTTAAATAGGTTTCACTTTCCAGTTTCAAAGAAGACGGAAAAGCAAAGCGGTAAATTTCTCCCAGATTACAGAGATAATAGTTTGAAAGCCATTTCCAGAAGCCGATTTGCTCAGCCGGAACAATCGGATATTCATCTAAAATACTGATGACTTCCTTAGCAACAAAATTTTCAGGAGCCTGATCGTGCAGTTCAAAAACAATTCCGGTGTAGATTTTTTTTCCGCCAAACGGCACGAGTACACGCATTCCGTTTTCAATTTTGAAAGCGAGTTCTTCCGGAACTTTGTAAGTAAAGGTTCCTTTTAAATTGAGCGGTAAAATTATCTGGGCGTACTGCAAGGGGAAAATTAAAATGTAAAATTAATTGTTTCTAAACAGAATTGCAATTTTTTGATGAAGCTAAATTTTTAAACACAAAGCATGCTAAGTTTTTATTTATTCTATAGAGAATATTTTTAGTTTGAGAAGACGTTTCACCTAGCAAAATCAATCTCAACTTTTCAAATCAAAACAAGGTTTGTCATTCCGGAGGAATCTCAGCAAAATTGGATTTTAAATATCTACATTGAGATTCCTCCGGAATGACAAACTTACGCTGATTAGTCTAAGAATTTAAAATATAAATCTATCTTGTTCTTCCAAGGACTCTAAGCAAAAATTAACTCAGATTGTAATGCGTAGATTCCTGAGAAATGACAATCGTAATAGGTATCACAAAATTTGAAATGATCACGAGATTCCTAGCCCAGATTGAAGTGGAAATCCTTTTTTGAAAAAAAAGATTGCAGCGGAAAGCTGGAAATAGCTCCTAAAAAAATATTTCACATTTTAAAAAATCAATTCGATAATCTGATACCAAACCGCTGTTGTCAGAAAACCGAAAATAATGCTGAATCCAATGGTAAGATTGGTGAGTTTGGTATTGAGCCTGAACTGTTCTGCAATGATGCTGGAAGTCACAACCGTTGGCATTGCAGATTCAAAAATGGTGATTTTGGCAATATCTCCAGTAATTCCGAATAGAAAAACCAATCCCAAACTGATTGCAGGAGCCAGAATTAACTTGTAAAACATCGACGCTGACATCTGAGGAATCAGTTTTTTCCAGCCATTGAATTTTAACTGTAATCCGACAGAAAATAGTGCGAGCGGACTTAAAGTCGCTGCCAATTTATCGAAAAGCGGTTCTGCAAAAGTGAAATCGATGAATGGCGACAGAACCAATGCAGCAATACAGCCTACGAGAGGTGGAAAGGTGATTAATCTTTTAAAAATAAATTCCGCACTCACTTCGCCTGATTTTCCGCCGCCTCTTATTGCCGTAATAATTCCTAAAGTGGAAAGCGAAAAAAACATCGTCTGGTCGCAAATGATGGCAATACTTAAAAGGCTTTCTCCGTAAAATGCACTAATCAACGGAAAACCAATGAAAGATGTATTACTGTAACCGCTGACCAACTCTAATGTGCTTCGTGATCTTTCAGAATATCCTTTCGTTTTACAATAAATCTTCATAAAGACGAAAGCAAAAACGGCAGTCAGAAATGTTGCGGCAATGGGAAAAAGCATTTCTAGAGACCACTGAACTTTCGGCAAATATTTGAAAGAAACTGCAGGTAATGCTAGATAGAGAATCCAAGTATTGATGCCTTTATGTGCGTCGGGATGGATTGATTTTGTTTCTTTGAGGATCATTCCCGCAAGAATGCAAACGCCAATTAAAACAAAATTTACCATGATTCTAAAAAGTATTCCGCAAATTTAAGGATTCATCGTTTCCCAAAGGCTCATTGACTCGATTTTTTTCACAGGTTTTGAAAGCTTTATCTTCTTTGAAGTTTTTGGCAGCAGATCAAAAAAGTTGTCAGAAAAATGTGTGTCACCCATTAAATAAACATCTTTCGCCAAAACATCGGTGGAAATTTCGATTTCTGTGGGAGAGATTTTTTTGATTTTGAGATTTGGTTTTGTGAGTTTTAAGTCTTTAGGTTTTGCGAAGAAATGAAGATTTTCTGCAATGATTTTTTTATTGATATCTTTTAAAATCAATTTTAAAAAGACTTCATTTTTATTGGAATATTTAATTAAATTTTTAATTTCTATATGATCGATCTTTGCAATTCCATCCAATGTTTCCCCATTCTGAACCGTAGTTAAATCATTTAAAATTTTTCCGTTAAAATCAACAATCTGAATTTCTACTTTTATATCTTCAAACTTTTTTAAATCATCATTAATAGCATAAAAGTTCAAAAAACCGTCAATTTCTTCCGTTAAAATTACTTGATTTTCAAAACTTCTTTTCACCTGATAATGCAACGCTTTCCAAATACCCAGATAATCAATCGACGACCACGAAATTACAGGCCAGCAATCATTCAACTGCCAATACAGCGTTCCCATGTTGTACGGTTTTGCACGGCGGTGCGCCTCAATGGCCATCTGCATTCCACGAGCCTGAAGCAATTGGGAAACATAATTGTATTTGACAAAATCTTTTGGAACGACATAATCCCGCTTCATGTATTCATTAATGATATGAAAACCTCGTGCATTTTTTTCGTGCGCTTTGATGGTTGGATTTTCCAAACTTAAGTCAGGTTGTCCTGAAAACATTGATTTTACAGCTTCCAGACTAGGTATTCCCTGAAAACCATATTCTGATGCAAATCTCGGAACTTTTTCATTGTAAATTTCAAACGGAAACTCACCCCACCAAACGCCCCAATAATGTGAATCGCCTTCAGTTAAACTTTCTTTATGTCCCCATCCAATTGATGGAGAAGTTGGCCAATAAATATTCTTTTCTGAAGTTAAACTTTCCTTTAAAGCATTCGGAATCACTTCATGAAAAACCTTTTTATAATCTTTCCAAACCTGCAGAGAGTCTTCTTTTGAATATTTGAATTGTTTCTGATAGCCCCAGTTGACAATGGCTTCATCAATTTCGTTATTCCCGCACCATAAAGCAATCGACGGATGATTTTGAAGTCGGTTTACCTGATCTTTAACTTCTTCTTTTACGTTATTTAAAAAATCTTCATCTGACGGATAAAAACTTCCGGCAAACATAAAATCCTGCCATACGAGAATTCCGTTTTCGTCGCACGCTTTGTAGAATTCATCATCTTCGTAAATTCCGCCACCCCAGACACGAATCATGTTCATGTTGGCATCTTTGCAATCTTTGATGAGTTTCTGATATTTTTCTTTCGTAATTCTGGGTGTAAAACTATCAGACGGAATCCAGTTGGTTCCTTTTGCATACATCGGATTTCCATTGACTTTAAAATAGAAAGTTTTTCCTTTTTCGTCTTTTTCCTGAATTAATTCGATAGTTCTGAGACCAATTGTCTCATCTTTTTTATCAATAATTTGAGCATCCTTTTTCAGTGAAAATTTTAATACATAAGTCATTGCTTTTCCCCATCCGTTCGGTTGCCAAAAATGTGGATTTTCAATTTTAAATGGAACTGAAATTTTGTTTAAACCTTTTTTCAGAACAATATCATAATTTGTTTTATCTGTAGTAAAACTATACTTGCCTTCTTTTTCTGCAATAATTTCTCCGTGAATAATTAAATCAGCTTTTTGCTTTGTTAAAGATTTCTGCTCTATTTTTACATTCTCAAGTTTCGCATAATTCCAAAAATTCAGTTTGACATCTTTCCAGATTCCGGCAGTAACCAATCTCGGTCCCCAATCCCAACCAAACTGATATTGCGCTTTTCTGACAAAACTTCTAGGCGTTTCTGGCATGGTGAATGGAACTTTTTTGGCTAAATCCTTTCCGACATTGACTGAAGATTTAAATTTAATTTGTAGAGTATTATTTCCAACTTTCAAATTATTTTTAACAGGAATTTTCCATGTTCTAAACATATTGTCTGTTTTCTTCAGCAGTTTTCCGTTCAAATAAATTTCAGAAAACGTATCCAGTCCATGAAAAACCAAATCTGCATTTTGATTCTCTAATTCTTTAGCTGAAACTTTAAAAGCTGTCTGATAATCCCAATTTTCATTTTCAACCCACTGTACTTTTTTCTCGTTTTCATCTTTGTACGGATCAGGAATGAGTTGATGATTCATCAAATCCAAATGAACTGTCCCTGGGACTGTGGCGGTCAGCCATTTTTGTTCTTTTGAATTTTTAAACTGCCATTTTTCTGACGAAAGATTTCGTTCCGAAAATTGGGCGTTAACGAATATTTGAATGAAAAATAAAGCAAAAAGTATGGTTTTGTTCATTTATAGTTTATTTACAATTCTGTGGATTCCGTCTTTGATTAAAGGTGTATTAAAATTAATGAGAAGTCCGAGTTTGATGTTTGTTAATTTTAAATAAGTCAAAATCTGCGAATAGGAAATGGGATGAATTTCTAAGACAGATTTTACCTTTATAATTACCTTATCTTCTACAATCAAATCAATTCTATAAGCATTGTCAATCATCTCACTTTTATATTTTAAGGGAAGTACCACTTGACTTTTGACCTCAAAACCAAGTTCTCTTAACTCATAAGCTAAAGCAACTTCATAAGCGCTTTCAAGCAAACCAACTCCCAAAGTTTTATGCACTTCCAGTGCAGCACCAATAATTTTATAGGATAATTCGTTTTCTGTCATTTGTGTTTGTGTTTGTTTAACTTTTATCTTATACTTTATTAACGCAAAGATTATTTTTCTTTATGAAGATTTAAGAAGCAAAGAGTAGCAAACAAGTTGCTTAAGCTTAGACGGCTTATCCGTCATTCTTTGCTCCTTAAATTATACGGATTTAAAAAAAACTTTGCGTTAAAAATTCCGCTAATACTTTTTAATAATTATCTAACAATTTAAATTTCTTCTCAGCATTTGTTTTAACGCAAAGATTATCTTTCTTTATGAAGATTTAAGAAGCAAAGAGTAGTAAACAAGTTGCTTAAGCTTGAAAATACATGAGATTTATAAAATTGCTTATTGATTTATTCTTTCTTAAATTTAAATTTATTTTTAATCGTAAATATATTCTAAAGCTCAGATGGATTGTCTGTCACTCTTTGCTACTTTAAGTATGTGACATTAAAAATAAAACTTTGCGTCAAAAATTTTTATTTAATATCTCAAAATAAATTTTACAAATTAACTTTCAACTTTTTTATCTCTTCAGCATTCGCAAATGACTCATAAGACAGCACCGCTGACGAATGAAAATATTTCCCACCCGTCACATTTTTCAACTCTGAAATATTATTAGAACGTACTCCGCCACCGATTAAGATTTTAATATCATCGCCACAATTCTCAATAAGTTTTTTTAAATTTTCTTTTCCTTCCATCGCAGAATTTTCTCCGCCGGAAGTGAGAATTTCTTTGAACCCTAATTCAATCAATTTTTCTGCAGACTCGAAGATATTTTTGGTTCGGTCGATAGCTCTGTGAAAAACGCATGGTTTACCGTTGGCTAAATCAACTAACAATCTGTTTTTTTCATAATCAATCTCCTGATTTTCATCTAAAATTCCGAAAACAAAACCATCAGCTTTGGCCTTTGAAAATTCTATGATATCTCTCTGCATCTTCATGAATTCTGAATCGCTGTACAGAAAACCTCCTCCAACAGGGCGGATCATCACATGAATTGGTTTTGAATATTTTTCTTTCAAGTATCTCAATTCTTCAAGGTCGGGCGTAATTCCTCCTGAATTGATGTCTGCACAAAATTCAATACGGTCGGCAACGGAATTTAAAGCTATTTCAGCGGAGGTGATATCAAAAGTGGCAATTTCTAAGAACATATTTTTGTTGGATGTTTGATGATTGATGTCTTTGTAAGGAGGAACTATCTTCAAAAGATTGCTTCGCTTTGCTCGCAATGACTTTTACTTGTTACACTAATTATTTCAAAGCAAATTCAGGTTTTTCCAGACGGTTTCCTTTTTGGTCATAAACCGCAAAATTAAATCCGTCCTGAATGCAGTATGAACCATATTCCCCTTTTTTACTGATGGCAATAAAGCCAACCTGAATATCTTTTAGATTTTTCTTTCTTCGCTGAGTAATTTTCACGATTCTTTCAACCGCTTCTTTACAGGCTTGCTGAGGATTTCTTCCTTGTCGCATCAATTCCACCACAAGATGAGTTCCCACCGTTCTGATCACTTCTTCACCATGACCAGTCGCTGTCGCCGCTCCGACTTCGTTATCAACGAACAAACCTGCACCGATAATTGGGGAATCACCTACTCTGCCGTGCATTTTGAAAGCCATCCCACTGGTTGTACACGCTCCCGAAAGATTTCCTTGAGCATCGAGCGCAATCATGCCAATAGTGTCGTGATTTTCGATATTGACAATCGGTTGATATTTGCTGTCTTTCAGCCATTCTTTCCATTCTTTTTCGGATTCTGCTGTAAGGATATTTTCTTTTTTAAAGCCTTGAGAAACGGCAAACTGAAAAGCTCCGTCACCTACCAACATCACGTGTGGCGTTTTTTCCATCACCATTCTCGCTACCGAAATTGGATTTTTAATATTTTCAAGACACGCAACCGAACCAATGTTGTAATTTTCATCCATTATACAGGCATCCAACGTCACTCTTCCGTCTCTGTCGGGCCTTCCACCGTAGCCAACGCTTCTTTCGTTCGGGTCATTTTCAACCAAACGA
Organism: Chryseobacterium sp. C-71; assembly: GCF_020911865.1. NCBI lineage: Bacteria > Pseudomonadati > Bacteroidota > Flavobacteriia > Flavobacteriales > Weeksellaceae > Chryseobacterium > Chryseobacterium sp. C-71. Next base: position 4,120,923 of record NZ_CP087131.1, on the reverse strand, counting down.
ACACCTTTTTCAACTGCATCCAACGCTCTTCCGCCTTTTCCTAAAATCTTCCACGCTTCTTCGTTGGCTTTTAGGCCAAAATCCCAGGTTGAAAGAACGATGGGTTTATTGACCAACGTATTTTCATTTTCGGGAATTTCTTTAGCAATCAAATCCAACGGATTTAGCAACAATGCGGATGATAAAATTCCTGTGGTTTTTAAAAATTTTCTTCTTGAATTCATATTTTTAAGTTGAGGCTTAGGTTAAAGTTAACTTGTTTAAAATTTTAGATACTTTAAATACTAAATTTCATTTAATTATTGCGCTCCGATTTCATCTACAAAAAGCCACGCTTTTGAGTCTGCACCCGGATTTCCTGCGGGAATAATTCCTGCATTTTCTATTTTAATTTTAATAAATTTTGCATTTTGATTTCCAACTTTAAGATTAATTTTTCCTTTTGCTGAAAGAATTTCATCTTTTCCGATTTCTTTGATGGTTTTAAAATTTTTTCCGTCATCTGAAATTGACACTGTCGCCGATTTTGCCAGATGAATCCAGCTTCCTTTGTTGTCTAATGTATTGAAATAAACTTCTGAAAACTTTGTTTTTTCTCCTAAATCAATCGTTGCCACAACATCTTTTCCCTGAAAACCCAGCCACGTTTTTCCCAATTGCTTCACGTTTCCAACAATTCCGTCAACTAAAGTAAACGCTCCGCCGAAAGAATAATTTTCGCTAGGCTGGTTTTCTAAAGTGATTTTTTTACCGGTAGTTTTTGAGGTGGTAAAATTTTGAGAAGAAACGGCAGATTTTAATTTTCCGTCTTCAAAATAAGCAGATTTTACCTTCATCGCTTTTGAAACAGGAATTGGATTATGATAGGTTGCAGAACTTGATTTTGGTTCGCTTCCGTCAATTGTATATTTAATTCCGTTTAGATCCTGTGAGGTTGAAAGTTCATAAAAAACACCATTGCTATTAGGAATTACCTTGCCCGAAATATTATAGATACTTTTAGCATAGTTGATATTCATTTTATCTAAAATCTTAAAATGCTCCACCACTCTGTTTTCAAATTCTTTATAATTTTCAGGTTTTGAAGTTCCCCAACCGACTTCAGAAAGCGCAAATAATCTTGGGAAAATCATGTACTGAACCTGCTTAAAATCAAGAATATATTCCGTCCACAAATTTGCCTGAACTCCCAGAATATATTTCGACTGCTCTGCATTCAACTCAGCAGGAATTGGATTGTATGAATACACTTTATCTAAAGGTGTAAAACCTCCGAAAGCATTCGGTTCTGTCTGTGGATCGCCCTGATAATGGTCAAAGTAGCAATATGCTCCAGGAGTCATTACTGCAAAATGATTGGTTTTTGCGGCTTCAATTCCACCTTTGATGCCCGTCCAGCTCATTACTGCGGCATTGGGAGCCAATCCACCTTCTAAAATCTCGTCCCAGCCGATGATTTTTCGACCTTTTGAGTTGACATGTTTTTCAATTCTCTGTATAAAATAACTTTGCAAACCGTGCTCGTCTTTCAGATTATGTTTTTTAATTAATTCCTGACAATGTGCACATTCTTTCCATCTTGTTTTCGGACATTCGTCACCACCGATGTGAATGTATTGCGAAGGAAAAAGTGCAATGACCTCATCCAAAACATTTTCTAAAAAGGTAAACGTTTCCTCTTTTGGACAGAAAACATCATCAAAAACGCCCCATTTTGTCGCTGCTTCGAATGGCCCTTTTGTACAAGCCAATTCAGGATAAGCAGAAAGCGCAGCCAAACCATGACCGGGCATTTCAATCTCCGGAACAACCGTGATATGCCTTTCTGTTGCGTATTTTACGACATCTTTTATTTGATCCTGTGTATAAAAATAAGGTCCGTAAGGTTTTCCGTCGAAAGTATTATCAACGTAAGCTCCGATCATGGACTCTTTACGTTTTGAACCGATTTGCGTTAATTTAGGATATTTTTTAATTTCAATTCTCCAACCCTGATCGTCTGTTAAATGCCAATGAAATGTATTGAGTTTGTACATTGCCAAATAATCGATGTACTGTTTTACTTCTTCGACAGTGAAGAAATGACGGCAAACATCAAGGTGCATTCCTCGCCATGCGAATTTGGGTTGGTCTTCAATTGTCATTGCGGGAATTTTCCCCGAATCTTTATATTGTTCAAACAATTGGATTAAAGTTTGAAGTGCTAAAAAATATCCACTATTTGAAGCAGAACTGATTGTAATACCATCAGATGAAATAGTTAGAGAGTATTTTTCCTCATTTGCTATGTCTTTATCATTTGGAGGAAAGGCAAGGTAAGTTAAATCTGATCTCTCCTCTTTTACAGAATCGCTAAATTGCAGATAATTAAGACGTTTTTTTAAATAATCAGTTTCTTTTACAGGCAGAATTTGATTAAGTTTTAAATTCTTAGGAATAATAAATTCTCCTTTTTGCAACTCAACTTTCTGCGGATAAGGAATTAAATTCAATTTTATTTGGGAGAAAAAACACGTTGAAATCAGTAAAGAAAAGACCAAAAGAATACGCAGCATCTTGTTGAGTTTAGATTTTAGCGAATATAATTATTTTCTGAAAAATTCGGTCTATCATTTAACTATTTCATCTTCAAAACATCTAATTTTGTATAAAAATAAACGATGAAAAAAACTTTTCTCTTAGCAGCAGGATTATTATTATTCTCGGTTTCTGCACAGGCACAAATTTTAGATATCATTAAATCTACCGTTAAAAACCAGACTGGTGTAGATCTAAGCAATCCCAAAACCAAACCAGCAACTTCTACCACAAGTCCACAAACTCCAACCAAAACTACTTCTTCAGTCAATTTAGGAAGTCTAACTTCAACCCAAATCTCATCAGGTTTAAAGGAAGCTTTAAATTTAGGCGTAACTGAAGGTGTGAAAAAACTAGGCGTAACCGATGGTTTCCTGAAAAATGAAGCTGTAAAAATCTTAATGCCTGAAAAATTAAGAGTGATTGATACCAAACTCCGTGCATTCGGATTGGGAAGTCTGGCTGATCAAGGCGTAAAATTATTAAACAGAGCCGCTGAAGATGCGGTTACTGAATCTGCACCGATTTTCACAAAAGCCATCACTTCAATGACGATTACCGATGCTAAAAACATCTTATTGGGAGGTGATAATTCTGCGACAAATTATTTACAAAGTAAAACCCAAACTCAATTATTCACTGCTTTTCAGCCAAAAGTGAAGGCTTCATTAGGGAAAGTTGGTGCTGATAAGGTTTGGAACAATTTAATTTCAAAATACAATACCTTGACTGGAAATGCTGTTTCAACAGATCTTAATGAATACGTAACCAACGAAACCATCAATGGAGTTTTCAAAATGGTTGCGGAGAAGGAAAGCGGTATCAGAAATAATTCTGTAATGAGAACCACAAGTATTTTGCAGAAGGTTTTTGGGGCGCAGGATGGTAAGTAGTTCTTTTGTCTTGAAACAAAACAAAAATTCAAGACTTGAACCTCTTCGCTAAAAATAAAATCTGTAAACTAAAAATTCTAAAACTCACGCAAGTTCGGTATTTGTTCTTCAAATCAGAATCTTTGTTGCGCTTCAAACAGTAGAATTTTCTTAACGTTCACAGAATTTATTTTCTTAACGCTACGATTTCCTATATCAATTTAATTGAAATAAATATTTTCAACAAAAAACCTTGTCAATGACAAGGTTTTCGTTTTATTTAGAATTGCATTTCAGGAATTTCTCCTTCGATGATTAAATCTGCTTCTGTTGATTTGATGATGTGTTCTACAGAAACTCCGGGAGCTCTTTCAACGAGTTTGAATCCGGTCGGTGTAACGTCTAAAACAGCCAATTCAGTTACTATTTTTTTCACGCAGTTAATTCCTGTTAAAGGAAGTGTACACTTTTTCAGGATTTTACTTTCTCCAGCTTTGTTGACGTGCATCATCGCAACGATAATATTTTCTGCAGAAGCTACTAAATCCATTGCGCCACCCATTCCTTTCACCATTTTTCCTGGGATTTTCCAGTTGGCAATGTCTCCGTTTTCTGAAACTTCCATTGCGCCAAGAATGGTCAAGTCAACTTTCTGACTTCTGATCATCCCGAAACTAAATGCAGAATCGAAAAATGAACCGCCTTCTAAAATGGTAATAGTCTGTTTTCCGGCATTGATAACGTCTGCGTCTTCTTCGCCCTCGAAAGGAAATGGTCCCATTCCTAAAACTCCGTTTTCACTCTGAAACTCTACTGAAAGATTATCGGGAACATAGTTGGCCACCAATGTTGGGATTCCGATTCCTAAGTTTACGTAATATCCGTCTTTTACCTCTTTTGAAATTCTTTGTGCAATTTGTTCTTTCGTTAGCATAGCATATTCTTGTCCCGCCAAATTAGCCATTTTTTCAGAATTACGAAATTTTTTCTTTTCTAAGTTTACCATAAATTTTATTGGTGGTTTTTTTTAAATCCGTAGGTTTTAATCCCTTAGAAATGAAAATTTTACTAAATTAGGCCTTTAATTAAATCTAGTAAAAAAAACAATAACATTCATTTAAAACTACTTTTTAAAAATGAAAGGAAAATTATCTGTTATCATTTTGATGTTCTCAACTTTAATTTTCGCACAGGAATCCAAAGAAAGTAATTGGATTTTAAAACTAAATGCAGCACAGTTGGTAGATGTAGTTTCTTATCCCACTTTACAAATTTCAGCTGAAAGAAAAATAAATCCTTACTTCAGTATCAATGCTGAAGTAGGGTATCAATTGTATGATTTTAATAAAGAAGATACGATCCTGTTAAAATCTAAAGGTTTTAAAACCAATCTTGAAGGTCGTGTTTATTTATTCAAATTATTGAATTCAAGAATTGAACCTAAAAGAAATGAATTTTTTGTTGGGCTACAACTATTTTATCGTGAAAACCAGAACACAGATTTTGTAGATTTTTCTCCGACAAATGATGCGGATGTAAAGTATACAGACAACTTCGGAACAAAAAGAACAGCCAAAGGTTTTAATATTACTTTCGGAAATCAAATTTCATTATCTGAAAAAATAGTTCTGGAACCATTTATTGGACTGGGAATGATGAATCGAAAGATAAGAAACAGCGACATTCAATATGATAAAACAAAACATGAAATTGTAGGGACTGGCTTGGTGCCACTTTTCAGAGAGTTGAATATGGAAGAAAGTTCCGGAAATCTGTTTAACTTTTGTTTCGGATTGAGAATTGGATATAGGTTATGATAATAGAGGGATGCTGAAGTTTTATATTAATTGTGGATATTTATTGTCTCACTTTTGATTTTAAAAAAAAAGACCCCAAAATTATTTTTTGGGATCATTTTTAAGGTAGCTGAATAGAAATTAAGCTTTTTGTCTCACTGTTCTTTGCTCGATTCTTTTCTCAAATTTTTCTCCCTGGAAAATTCTTTGAATCATAATTCCCGGAATATGAATCTGGTTTGGATCTAATTCTCCCGGAGCAACTAATTCTTCAACTTCAGCGATGGTGATTTTACCAGCACCCGCCATTGGATGGTTGAAATTTCTTGCTGATCCTTTAAAAATTAAATTTCCTGCGTGATCACCTTTCCAGGCTTTTACTATTGAATAATCTGCTTCGTAAGCGTGCTCCAAAATATGTGGTTTCCCTTTGAAATCTTTTACTTCTTTCCCTTCTGCGACTTCAGTTCCGAAACCGGCCGGTGTGTAGAATGCAGGAATTCCCGCCTGAGCGGCACGACATTTCTCGGCTAAAGTTCCCTGTGGTGTCAATTCAACATCTAATTCACCAGAAAGCATTTGTCTTTCAAATTCTGCATTTTCGCCAACGTAGGAAGAAATCATTTTTTTAATCTGCTTTTTCTGTAACAATAATCCCAAACCAAAATCATCTACTCCTGCGTTGTTTGAAATACATGTCAAATCTTTTACATCACTATCTACCAATGCATTGATTGAATTTTCTGGAATTCCGCAAAGACCGAATCCGCCAAGCATTAGTGTCATTCCGTCTTGGATTCCTTCAATAGCTTCAGCAGCATTTTTTACTCTTTTATCTATCATGAAACATTTGATTTTTTTCAGTTTTAAATTTAAACATTTTTATGACACCTTCAGTATTTCAAATAAATTTTGAGAAAGATTTAAATAGAATTTCATTTTCAGTATTATTTAAAAACAAAAAAGCGGAAACAAGTTCCGCTCTTTATCAATCAGTTGTGACTAGTTTTATTCAATAATTAATTTTAAAGTAAATAATTTTCTGGTATGTACTTTTACAAAATAAACACCTTTTGGCAGGTTTTCGTTGACTAAAGAAAAACGCTGATTTTGTACGTTTTCAGATTTGTACAACAATTGACCTGTCGCTGAAATTAATTCAATTTTCTCAATAGGATAATCACTTTTGATAAAAGTCGGCTGTCCTGGTTTTGTAGGATTAGGATATAAAACTACATTTTTTTCAGTCTTATTCTTCGTTTCTTCAGTTCCCAATGTAGCTGAAGTTACCTGAAACTGTACTCTGTTTGAAACTTCTGTATAAGAATCATTGGTAAACATCACCATGTAATAATTACCCGCTGTGGTTGGTACTCCATTTACATTTCCGGTAATAGCTTTTGTACCTTGGGTAATTCCATCAAAATAAGTGTATGAAACAAAATTATCATCCGGAACAGAAATATTTTGAGGATAAATTCCTAACCAGTCTTTGATAATGCCCGGAGAATCCGTCCATGATGCAGAAATATTTTCACCTAAAGTATAAATAGGTTTATTGATCCAAAGGTCTGTCACAATATCTCCAACCTTAAAGAAAACCTTCTCTCCTACTGTGGTGTAGCCGTCTTCAAGGAAATACTGAGCATAATAATATCCTTTTGGAAGCCCTGTAAAATTAAGAGTTCCAGAAGCCGTTGTTACATAACTCCACTTCGTTGCCGGAGTTGGCCCTGGAACATGTCCCATTTTGTAAATTCCGATCCAGTCTTTTATTAAATTTGGACCATTTGAAAAATTAACTACTACTGTTCCTCCAACCGGATATGCATCTGCAGTAGTTTGAAGCACTGCTTTCGGCCCTACATAAAAACTTTTTCTAGGTGCAATTTCTGTATAACCGTTATTTGCAAAAAATCCTGCAAAGTACTGTCCTTTAGTTGTTAAACCATTCGGGAAGTTTGCAATTCCTGAAGTTTGCCCGTTCGTATAAATATAACCCTGTGAAGTTACTGATGCTGGGTTTTGTCCTTTTTTATAGATAGCGACCCAATCCTGCTGATTTCCTGGTCCGTCATTGTAAGTAGCTGCAATCGCTTCATTTTGCAGGTATTCTGTTTTATTCAAAGTAAAAGTAGGATTTGAAACTACACTTCCTGTCACTTCAAATTGCTTCACATCACTCCAGTCACTCCACTCCATATTTCTGTCTCTGTAACGGGTTTTCACATAATAAACTCCGTTGGTGATAGAGTTTGCTGCGAAAGTTACTTTGGTAATATCAACACCTGCATTCAGGTTTTTGGTAAGATCTGGATTTCCGTTACCATCTTTCCCGAACCAGTTTTCGTAATCTCTGTAAAATTCTTTTTCAATCACCGAAAAGTCAGCGACTTTACTCACTAAAAACTGAGTTGTATTTAAAAGTTCGTTTGCCGGTGAAGAAAAAGTACTTCCGTTTAACGTTAAAGGCAAAGTGATTGGTGCTGTGAAAGTGTTTGTAATTGACGGCTTCAACGGTTTAGGTTTATTTTTATACCTGTGGAATGAGTCAATCAGTACATTGTCTTTTTGAGTATAAATACCTCCGATAGAATAACTTTCGATATCTACTTTTCCGTTGGTGACATCCACTTCGATGATTTGGTACGTCCAGTCTGTTAATGTTTTCTGTACGTCGTCAAAATCTTGTTCGGTAGACATTCCCCAATATTGATCCCAAGCCGTTCCACCTGAAATAATCTGATAATTTGGAGTGTTTTTTAACTGTCCTCTGTGATAAAGGTGATGGTGAGCTCCTACATGCATCAAATATTTGTCTGATCCTGCCAAAAGCGGAACTGCATTGTTTCTTACCCATGTAGAAATATCACCTACATATTGTTCTGCCTGATAAGGTCTGTGGCTTAATGAGATAATCCAGTCAACGGTAGGATCATTATTTGCTTCGGTTAAAATTTGCTGAAGCCAAGTTTGCTGTGCTGAGCCTGTATGCTCTGAACTTAAACTTACGAACAAAACATTTCCCGCTTGTTGAGCATAATAGTTTTCGTTACCTGATGTGATATTTTTATATTTAATTTCATCAATATTAAAATGTGCATAGTAAGAATTCATTCCCAATGTTCCATAGGTTTCATGGTTTCCAACTGTTGTCAGTATCGGAAGGTAGGGCGATAGTTTTCTATTTTTTTTGAAATGAACATTTTCATAATGATCAAGAGTCCCGACATCTACCTGATCTCCAACCATAAATGTCAACGCAATATTATCTGAAGGGTCAGACGTAAGCCCGAACTTTTCTTTAAGCTTTTTGTACGCTTTGTAATTTAACGAATCATATCGAGGTTCTGCCTTGATCTGGTTGTCTCCCATAATCAAAAACCTTATTTTGCCATCAAGAGTTACAGGCTGCCCGGGAAGAGGAAGTGTTCTGAAGTTATACACTGCAGATTCGCTGGTTCCCGTTTTTATTTTGTAATAATACTTGGTGTTAGGTTGCAAATTGGTAATCTTTGCCGTGTGATAATAGTAATTGTTATTGTAGCCTGTATCAGAAAAAATATTGGTAGTTCCTGTTACAGTCACATTAAGGTTCGTTGGAGAATTTCCGTAAAGAACCGTGGTTTCATTGTCTGAGCTTGTCTTCCAGTTGACAATCATAGAATTGTGAGCAGGATTTTGCAGGTAAGGATACAAAACCTGAGCGTACGTCATCTGGACGGCGAAAAAAAAGAATAATAGATAATGCCTCATGGTAATTTTAGTTGAGTTTATTGTTAAGTGATTATGTGATTTTTATGATCCGGCAAATATAAATTTCACTTATAAACTCAAAATGACATTAATGATAAGCAACCATTAATTTTTCTCCGAAAAAAAATATAAAAAAACACAATTTAGTATCACAAAATTGTTTGGCATATTCAAAAAGTATTTCATATATTTGCAACCTGTTATTCAACCTCTGACGAAGTCCGTGAAAGTTGCTTAGCGTAACACATTTTATTTTATTAATAATGGATTTATTAAAGTACGTACAAGACAAGTACATTACAAAAAAAGAATTCCCTGAATTCAAAGCTGGTGATACAATCACTGTGTATTACGAGATTAAGGAAGGTCAAAAAACTAGAACTCAGTTCTTCAAAGGAACTGTAATCCAATTGAGAGGAACAGGTTCTACAAAGACTTTTACAATCAGAAAAATGAGTGGTGATGTAGGTGTAGAAAGAGTTTTCCCTATCAACATGCCTGCTCTTCAAAAAATCGAAGTTGACAGAAGAGGTAGAGTTAGAAGATCTAGAATTTACTACTTCAGAGATCTTAGAGGTAAAAAAGCGAGAATTAAAGACGCTGCTTACAAGAAGAAATAATTCAGACAACAACACATACGAAGAGAGACTGCTAATTTTTAGCGGTCTCTTTTTATTTTTTGTCATTGCGAGAAGCGAAGCGACAAAGCAATCTCAATTATTACACTTATTGTACATTAATTATTTTTAGAAGCTATTTCCCGCTTTCCACTATATCTTTTTCGCCAACACTTTTTTTCAAGCCATTTCAGAAAAAGGATGTCGTTCCAATCAGGCCTAATAAAAGCGAAGTTTTATAACCACCCCGTCAAAAATTCTTTGAATTTTTGCCACCCCTCCAAAGGATGGGAATTTTTGTTCCGTTTATAATACAGGAGTAATGAATAAACTTGAGTTATTTTCAAGGCTGTAAACTTCCAGCACCTAGCTTCCAACTCCCCTCCTATTTAATAAAGTCATAAAGAGCATTCCAAAATTTATCGTAAACTTCAATGTGCGGAAGGTGACCTACATTTTCTAATTCTACCAATTTTGATCCAGCAATTTGCTGTTGCGTTTTTTTACCTAATTCCTGATATTGCCCCATCGTTGGCTGAATTTCTTTTGGAGCACGATCTTTTCCGATGGCGGTTCGGTCTCTTGTTCCGATTATCAGTAAGGTTGGCGTTTTAATATTTTTAAACTCATAAACTACGGGCTGATTGAAAATGATATCACTCGTCAACGCAGCATTCCAGGCGACTTGTGGATAGTCTTTGTGCAAAGTCCAGCCTGCGATAAGATCTAACCAAGGTTGGTATTCTGCTTTCCATTTGTTGTCGTAGTAAAATTTCAGCTGATAATTTTTATATGATTCTGCGGTATTTTTTAATTCAGATTGATAGGCTTCATCGACAGTTTGATATTTCGCTAAAGCTTTATAATCTTCTAATCCGATTGGATTTTCGAGAATTAATTTTTCTACGTTTTCGGGATACATTAAAGTAAATCTTGTAGCAACCATTCCACCCATTGAATGACCGAGAACAATAATTTTATCAATTTCCAAATCATCTAAAATTGCTTTGGTATTGCTTGCTAACTGCGCAAATGAAAACTGATAACTTTGAGGTTTTGAAGATTTCCCAAAGCCAATCTGATCCGGAATAATTATCCTGAAACCTTTATCTGATAAATCTTTTGCCGTTTTTTCCCAATACGCTCCGTTAAAATTTTTCCCATGCAGAAGCATGATGGTTTTTCCGTTAGATTTTCTAGGCTTCACATCCATGTAGGCCATTTTCAGATTTTGTTTTTGAGAATTTAAATCTTTAAAATGAACTTCAAAAGGATATTGATAATTTGAAAGCGCTGCATCTAAAGGTTTTATCTGTGAAAAAGCCAGCGTTGTGGTGATCGTAAGTGAAATTCCAGTGATAATATTTTTAAATTTGGTCATGAAAAATTGATTTTAGATATAAATTTAAAAAAACCGCTTCAAAAGAAACGGTTTCTGGCGTTATTTATATTTTAATTATAATTATTGCTATCTGATTTTTAACGCAAAGTTCACAAAGATTTTTTTACTACTAACTGCTTTAAAAGCTCGCAAAGGCGTTCCACTCAGCTAAGACCACAAAGCACTTTATTTTAATACGTTAGTTATCAAAATCTTAATTATAATTTCAAGAAAACTGTTTACTAATAAGTCTTTCTTTTTTTGAAGGCAGATTCATTAAAACAATTGCGAAAAGAATTAAAACAATTCCAATCCATTGAATGAGGATTACTTTTTCGCTTAATAAAACGAACGCCATCGTCACGGAAACAGGAAGTTCCAGTGAGGAAATAATACTTCCTAATCCCAGGCCTGTATTTGGAAAACCAAGATTAAATAAAATCGGCGGAATGATGGTTCCAAACAGTGCTAATATAAATCCGTATTTCCAAAAAATAGAATAATCAAAAGGTCGGATATGTTGTGTATTTTCAGTAAAATTCAGATAAAATGATTTTAAACCTTCAAAATGAAGAGGCCCGATTTGTGCAAAAAATAAAAACAATAGGATAACAACCGAACCTCCCGACAGCATGATGATACTTTTTCTAAGAACCGGTAACCCCGTCGCCAAAGTATTTGACGTAAACATCGTCATCGTAAATGATGCTGCCGCCAATAATCCCCAAAAGATACCATGCCAATCAATGGTCACTTCAAGATTGATCAAATTTGTGGCTAAAACTGTCCCCAACAAAACAATACAAACCGAAATCACTTTTCTGAGTGTCGGTAATTTTTTAGTTATGAAACTTTCTACAACGACGCTGAACCAAACAGACTGCATCAAGAGAACGATAGCAATCGAGACATTGATGTACTGCACTGACAGGTAGTAAAACAAGCTTGTGCATCCTAATGATGTTCCTGCCAGCATTAACATTTTAATCTCTTTTGAAGTCGGTGAAGCTAAAGTTTTTTTTGATGTAATGGTTTGAATGAAATTTAAAATCAATAAACCAACAAATCCCATGACAAACTGTGCGGTTGTGACTTCAGAGGTTGTAAAACCCTCTTTATAAGACATCTTCACAAAAGTTGCCAACATCCCATAAATACTTGCACCAATACCAACAAACAACACTCCTTTTAAAATATTCTTCTTCTCCATATCCATTATTACAGCCGGCAAAGGTACGACATAAAAATTTGTTTGGAGAAGTTTCAATATTAAATAAAACCACCCCAGAAATTCTGAGGTGATGGTATTGATTGACTTTTAGTGTTATTTTTTGATAATTATTTTCGAACTGATGTCAATTCCTATGCCTTGCAATTTTACGACATAGACTCCACTTTCAAAGTCTCTTGTTGAAACCTGAATTCTTGAATCAGGAGAAGATCTATTCTCTGACAACACCAACTTTCCTGACATATCGTAGATTTGAACATAAACATTCCCGATGGAATAATCTTTTAAATAAATAAAAAACTCATCTTTTGCAGGATTCGGATAGATTCTTACTAAACTTCTGTCGATTGCAATATTTGAATTTCCTTCGGTACAATCTTTCGGAATTGAAAAATCTTCCACCTGATCGCTGATATTCATTTTGTTTCCTGCCAAAGCATTTACACCTAAACCTCTTTTGGCAAAAGTTTTCCAGATCATACATCGGTCTTCTCCTTTTGTGGTAAGCATTTCAGCAGATAAAATAGCATTACGGCCATCTATAAATGTAGGATTACAAGCCTGAAGTTTCAAAGCATCGGTTACCAGCTGTAGAACTCTTGCACTTCCGCTATTCTTATTAGAAGTTACATCAGAAGAATAACCATATTTTGCGGCATATTGCCAATGTAGATCCCAAAGCATTGTTGCCCAGACAAATCCGATCCTGTGAACGTCAGGAACAATTTCAGAATCTTCCTCAATTTCCATTCCGTTTGTATCTGCGTATGTATAATCATTAATCGAAAAATCCGGTGAATATTTTGCAGGTCTAAATCCGACCCCGTTCGTTGATTGTCCGCTAGCATAAGATCCTATACTTCTCGGAACATTCGCATTATCACCAGGTCTGTTGGTAAGCATTAATGCAAAAAAATCTGACCAGCCTTCGCCCATCTGTTCTTTACTTTGAGATTTTAAAAGACAAGTAGATCCGTTTCCTGTCAATCTGTTTGAAATTCCGTGACCGTACTCGTGGGTAATGATTCCGTTATCAAAACTTCCGTCGGGTGTAAGAGCAGTTGCCGGATCACTTTTTAAAGTTACATTTACTGTTACCGAGTTGCTTAATTGAGTTTTAATATATTCACCTTCATCATTGGTAATCAAGACTGAAGGTATCGTTATTGTGGGATCAGTGCCGCCCATTGAAGACGGAAAATTAACTGCAGCAGCATTATTATAAATAATTGCGGCAATTGCACCGGCATTCTGAGCATTTTTTACCTTTACAACAAATGTACAATTTGCAGATCCTCCTCTTTCGATGAGCGCTATTTTTCCTGCTAAAGATCCTGCTGGCAATGCAGAACACCCATTTATATTTGAAGCTAAAGCAATATTACCTGTAACACCAGTTCCATTGAGCTGTGGACCAAACTGTGCAGGATTTGCCTGAGGAATCCGAGGAACTGCCGATGATGGAGCATTATAGAAAAAATATCTGTTCACTGACGACCAAAGATACATCTGCATGACAGGTCTGCTTCCGTCGGAAGGTGTAGTGAAATTGGCATTATTCAAACCACCTCCATCCTGAGATTCTGCTAAAACATAATCATTTCCTGCTCCGCCTTTTCCAAAGTTATTTTGTTGGAAATTTCTGGCAGATTCAGTAAATCCGAATTGATAAAAAATATCGTGAACTCTATTGTTGATGTAAAAAAGATTGGTAATCGCAGAATTTCGGTTAAACGATGGTGTTCCATTAATAGAAAACGGAAAATCAAAATTTCGGTTTGCACCACCATCGGGAGAATACCCTGGTTCGTCTTTATCTGCCGTATCTTCATAAGCGTAAACATTGTTACCTCTCGTTATTGTATAATTTGTATTTCCCGTTGAATGCCATCCTTCTGGAGATGAGGCAAGAATCCAAGGATTATTGACTACTGATCTATTTCCGAAAGTCGGTGCTTCAACTGGTAACGGAAAAACATTGTAACTTGCATTATCAGGCGCAAGAAAAGCTGAAGATGCAGATACTTTAATTATAGATTCAGAAAAAATTTCATTAGAATGATCATGACCATAAGCTCCAGTATGAAAATTACATGATAAGGTAAGATTTTCTTTGTTTAAAATTTCTCCTGTGTTGGCATCAACTAAAATATTCCAAGTGTTTTGAGATTTTGGTTCACGCAGATAAAATTGATAAGCCAATTTTAGATTATTATTAACCTCGACAAATAGTTGACTTTGCTTTGCGAAATTTCTATGTGTTGGTTCAGCTTGTGAATTTTCAATTATTTGAAATTCCACTACATCTTTTTTATCTAAAAGTGTCGCAATCCTTTCAAGGGCATTTTCTTTACTTAATGTTGTGACATTCGATGTTGAAGTATTGTAACTTTTTAAAAATGAATCTGAAAAATAGACAACTTTATCGTTTTTAATTAAAACTGTTCCTACAGCATTATAAATAGGATAGCCTTTAAATTTCTGCTGAATTTTTACAATTTCTCCGTTTAAAGATTGGGATTGATCTACATTATCGATTTCAAAATCTATTAAATCTGATTTTTTAAAATCTTTAATTTGATTTGTAAGAATATAATCTGTAATCAACCTTTTCTGTTGTTGAGAGAAAACAGAAAAAGGAATTAAAATAAAGAGCACCAAAAGAATTTGAATGCTTTTTGTATTTATATTGTGAGTAAAATTACAATTCATATTTTTGATTATTAATAATTTATAAAAATAGCAACAATTTACTAAATTACATACGAGTTTTATACTAATGAAAGTTTTTTTTCAGGTAAGAATCTTTTTATTATTAATATATAAAAATTAAAATAAAAAAAAGCCACTCTTTCGAGTGGCTTCGTATTGATTAAAATGATTTGAGATTATTTACCTCCTTCCATTTTTCTTTTCAATTCAGCTAATACATCAATATCACCTAAAGTCGATCTTTCTTCGTTGTTTGAAGAAGATGAAGTGTTACTGTTGTTATTATTAGATCTGTTGTTAGATGCTTCTCTTGCATTCTTTTTCTCTTCGTCTCTGAAGATACCTGTGTGAGAAACTACTACTCTTTTGAATTCTTTGTTGAATTCGATTACTTTGAATTGAGCATCTTCACCTTTTTTGATTTTAGATCCATCTTCTTTCTCTAATAATCTTGAAGGGCAGAAAGCTTCTACTTCAGCATCTTCGAATTGTACAGAAGCACCTTTATCGTGTACTTCTACAGCTTTACCAGCGTGTACAGTTCCTTCAGCATATTTAGTTTCAAATTTATCCCATGGGTTTTCTGTCAATTGCTTGTGACCTAGAGATAATCTTCTAGCCTGGATGTCTAGTTCTAGAACTACAACATTCAATTTATCACCTACTGCACAGAATTCTGATGGATGCTTGATTTTCTTAGTCCAAGAAAGATCTGAGATATAGATCAATCCGTCGATACCTTCTTCCAATTCTACGAATACACCGAAATTTGTAAAGTTTCTTACAGTCCCAACGTGCTCAGAACCTACCGGATATTTAGCTTCGATATTTTCCCAAGGATCTTTAGATAATTGTTTCATACCTAAAGAGATTTTTCTGTCTTCTCTGTCTAAAGTAAGTACTTCAGCTTCAACTTCGTCACCTACTTTTACGAAATCTCCTGCGCTTCTCAAATGAGTAGACCAAGACATTTCAGAAACGTGAATTAATCCTTCTACACCTGGAGCGATCTCTACGAATGCACCATAGTCAGCAAGAACTACTACTTTTCCTTTTACTTTATCACCAACTTTCATGTCAGCAGAAAGAGCATCCCAAGGATGAGCTTCTAATTGCTTCATACCCAATTGGATTCTTGTTTTCTCGTCATCAAAGTCAAGGATAACCACTTTCACAGTTTGTCCGTCTTCTAAGATTTCAGATGGATGGTTCACTCTAGACCAAGAAAGGTCTGTAATGTGGATCAATCCGTCTACACCACCAAGATCTACGAATACACCGTAAGAAGTAATATTCTTAACAGTACCTTCAAGAACCTGACCTTTTTCAAGCTGCGCGATGATTTCTTTTTTCTGACCTTCGATATCTGCTTCGATCAATGCTTTGTGAGATACTACTACGTTTTTGAACTCAGGGTTGATTTTCACAACTTTGAACTCCATAGTTTTACCTACGAACTGATCGTAATCTTTGATTGGCTTAACGTCGATTTGAGAACCTGGTAAGAATGCTTCGATACCGTGTACGTCAACGATCATACCTCCTTTAGTTCTTGATTTAACAAAACCGTTAACGATTTCTCCAGTTTCGTGAAGTTCGTTTACTCTATCCCAAGCTTTAAGCGTTCTAGCTTTTCTGTGAGATAATTGTAATTGGCCAGTTTTGTCTTCTCTTCTGTCTACCATTACTTCAACATCATCACCTACTTTAAGGCCTGGGTTGTAACGGAATTCGTTAAGAGAAATAACACCTTCAGATTTGAAATCGATGTCTACGATAGCTTCTTTGTCAGTCAATCTTACAACTTTACCAGTGATAACGTCGTTATCATTTAAGCTGCTAAGAGATCCGTTATAGATTTCTTCAAGATCGCTTTTTTCTTTTCTAGCATCTGCATCCAGACCAGATTCGAAAGAATCCCAGTCAAATTGTTCTGGTGCTACGTTTTGGTTAAGAATAACCTCTGCTGAATTTGTCTCTTTTGACATTTTCTAATAAAATTTGTATTCCAATTCCTACAGACCTCGGCTTTGCTGTGAATCCTGAAAAATATGGAAGTTGTTAATTGTTAATGTTTTACTTCGCCGAAAGTACGTTCACAAAAGTGAGTGCAAAAGTACGATTTTTTTTAATAGCAACAATATTTTTTAAATCAAAATTGAATAATAGTAAATACTGTCTTTCAAGTCTTTACCAAAAAAACGGATGGCATAAAGCACATCCGTAACTAAAAACACATATCATGATAAAAATCACGTCTAATTAATTGACTCTACAACCGTTGTACTTAAAGAAATTTTTGACATAAAATTACTCATATTGTTGCATTGAGTTCCGTCCTCATATCTTGCAGGACCGCCATACACAATTATTTGTGCCGGTGTGCTTGCACTGTTGGTAGCAGATATATTTCTCGCCTTTACCTCTATTAAGTGAGGTACGCCTACACTCAGATTATTTACTACACCATTCAAAACAAATTTATGCCATGAGCAGGTAAAATTTTCGTTGTGTTTGTGGTATTTTCTAACTGCCGCCAATTTTCCGTCGACGAAAACCCCTATTGCGTACTCATAATATTTATTGGTAGACATATCCAGTTGAGTCATTCCTTCCAAGGTAAAAGCCAAAGAGTTATTGGCTCTTGTAAAAGTTTTTGAATCCTTGATATTTAATGGTGTCCAATCTGCAGTGCTATTATCTCCTATATTAAAATTTCCGGGTTTGAATCCTGATATTGAAATAGTTGATGGAGAAGCTGATACTGAACTTATACTTACCAGATCAAACTTCGTAGACACCTGTTCTTTCGTATACAGTGCATTCCATTTTCCGGCTTCAAAATAAGTGACTGTTTGTGGTAATGTAGCGGTTGAATTTGTATTAAAAACCACATTTCCGTTTTGAGGATTTGCGACAGTGACAATGTCTGTATTTGAACTCAAAGCAATTCTAGGATAAAGAACGCCTTTTTTATCAGAATCTAATTTAAGAATCGCACTGTTATCAATAATCGGCACCGTCTTATCTGTCATTACTACTTGTGCAGTTGTAAGACACGGAATCGCCAATAATATTATAAAATTATATATCTTTTTCATGATTAATAAGGTAAAGGTTGACTAACTAAAACTACAGAACTGATTCTCACTTCATCGTTCGAGAGATTACCACATCCTCCTGCCTGTCTTCCAAAATAAAGTGATGTGCTGCCGGCAGTACCAGACCTGTTCATTGCTCCAAACGTTATGGTATGTGACCCTACCGTAAGATCATCAACAAAACCTGTAATGGTAAACTCCTGAAATGCACAGGTAGTATCTGTACTTAAAGAAACAGCCTTAGATGAAATTAATTTGTTATCAACAAAAATCCCTAAACCATAGTTTACATTAACATTAGTATTGGCTACATTAGTATTTCTAAGCTGAACCATTCCTGTCAGGGTAATCACAGTATTGTTTTTTGCTCTGTCAATTGTGATGTTAAAGGGTGTATCATTTGTTTCAGGAATTTTTAACCAAGGTAAAGCCAATGCAGAACCATTCACAAAAGAACTCACAGAACTTGCTTCAGAATTATAATCAAATGAAAATAGTTGATTAGGATATACTTTAGAATAATACTTCGTAATACCTAATAAAAGATTGATATTGGCAGATGTAAAATAGAAAGTCCATTTTACACCATCCCAATAATAAATGCCAGTTCCGCCAGGAAATGCAGTATTCGTATTATAAACAAGCAATGAAGCAGTAGGCTGCGTTGCCATAAAACTATAATCTGACGCATTTGAAGGGTTTAGTGAAACTTTTGGCATCATCATCCCTTTGTTTGATGATACTAAATCTAAAATAGCAGATTCATTAGGAGTATTCGTGCCAATCCCTACTGATCCAGTCTGAGCGTAAGTAATGCTTCCTAATATGAGGAAAAGCAATTTCAAATAAGTATTTTTCATTCTTTCTGTTTTAAGATTTTTCTGTCAGTTTTATGAACATATTGATTCTGGACATATCATTGTTTACAGAAGATGTATTTACAGGACCTCCATATCTCCATAAAGTTACTCCGGCAAGATTATTTGCCCTTAAAGTCACATACGTTTTGATGGTATGACTACCTAAACTTAAGTTGTTGAATACACTGTTTATCGAGAAAAAATCATACTGATATGTATTCGAGTACTTTGTTGAATAATTTCTTACACCAGAAAGTTTTCCGTCAATGAATATTCCTACAGCATAAGTGAATGCATCAGACCCTGTAGACACCACCGTGTTGTTGGCCTGAATCATCCCTTCGGTGATAACTGCAATACTGTTATTTGCATGAGTGATTGTAATATCTTTTGATAACCCCGGTACTTCTGTCCAAATTGTTTCAGGTAAAGAATTCTGCGAGTAATTAATAGCACCTCGTACTGCATTGATATCCACTGCAGAAGAATTTGAGGTACTGTAAGATATTGTCAAACCCAGAACTGAATAGATGTTTCTCGTATCTACGAGTTCATTCCATTTTGCTCCATCCCAAAAGTTAAAACCTTTTTTTCCGGTTGCATTATTGTAAGCAAGTAACCCTACTGCCGGATTGGTAACTGGTGATGCTAAACTTAGATCAGGGATTGAAAGATTAGGAATCAATATTCCTTTATTAGATGATGATATTTTTAGGAGTAAATCATTTTCAATAGTAGTTGTTCCTATCCCTACTTGAGCACTCGTTTTGAAAGAAAATAGCAAACTAAAAGCCACTATTAGGTAGAAGTTTTTTTTCATCGTAGTAATTTATATTAGTGTTTCTATTAAATAATCTGATGATTATCTGTGACAAATATATAACATTTACGTGAAAAAAAACATAAACCGTTAAAAAATAACGGTTTACGGTTACAGCATCTATTTACGATAAAATTAAAAATACCAATTTATTAATCAATATTTCATGGTCATACACGAAAAAAATCACTATAAAAAGAATTGTATTGCATTATTAATTTTTATTCCGAATTTAAAATTTATTTGAAAATCTATTTAGTCAAACGTTTTTGACGAGCCATCAAGCATCATATTTAGTTCGGACAGTTCTTCTGCGGTCAAATCTCTCCATTTCCCCAAAGGCATATCTAATTTGATATTCATAATTCTTATACGCTTTAGTTTTTTCACCTCATAGCCTAGAAATTCACACATTCTTCTGATCTGTCTGTTAAGACCTTGCGTCAAAACAATTCGAAAAGTCATATCATCAATTCTCTCAACTTCACACTTTTTGGTAACGGTATCCAAGATTGGAACACCATTTCGCATTTTTTCGAGAAACTTTGAGTTCAAAGGTTTATCAACTCTTACCAGATATTCTTTTTCGTGGTTGTTTTTTCCTCTCAGAATTTTGTTGACAATATCACCGTCGTTGGTCAGTAAAATCAAACCCTCACTCGGTTTATCTAATCTTCCGATGGGGAAAATTCTTTTCGGATGGTTGATGTATTCAATAATATTATCAATCTCACGCTTTGTATCTGTAGTACAAACTATTCCAACAGGTTTGTTGAAAGCTATATAAATAGGGCTTTCGTCATTTTCACGAATGGGTTTTCCGTCAACTTCTACTACATCTTCATCAGAAACCTTAGTTCCCAATTCAGGAACTTTACCGTTGATTTTTATTCTTCCTTCCTCCAAAAGCTTATCTGCTGCTCTTCTTGAGCAGAAACCAACTTCCGAAAGGTATTTATTGATACGTGTCTTTTCCATATTCTATTTCTTCTATTGTGTAATTTTTATTACTAAAAATAGTAATTCCATAACTGATTCCTATAAATACAGCACCCATGTTGGAGATTGCAAAGTTAGGAAGAAAATTGTAACCTCCTATTGCTGAGATTTCGTAAGTAAAATCATTTGGCAGAAAAGGTGCAACATTCTGCTGATAATCTTAAGAATCTTTGTTTTGATTTTCTTTAATTCTGTTTCCTAAATTATAACCCACATTCAAATTAGAATTAAAATAGAAATCCATTTTCGGTTTTTGGGAGATCTATTTGTGAAAATAACTGTAAATAAATCATTAAGATGATACTAAAAATAAATTTCTTATTATAAATTCTCAAATCTGTAGTCGTTTTCTAAAAAATCACTGGTTGCATGTTCAACGTTGTAGTCGCCTATTTTTGTTCGTCTTAATTGGGTTAAATATGCGCCAACTCCCAATTTCTGACCAATATCGTGCGCTAAACTTCTGATATATGTTCCCTTCGAACAGCCAACTGTAAAACTCACCAACGGAAAATTGATTTCCACATCTTTTATATAAGTAATGGTTGTTTTTCTTGATTTCATCTCAACCTCCTGCCCTGCTCTCGCCATGTCGTAAGCTCTTTTTCCATCTATTTTTATGGCTGAAAAAATAGGTGGTTTCTGTTCAATTTCTCCTAAAAATTTCTCTAAAGCTTCCTTTACATCCTCTTCTGTAATATGAGCAATATCTTGCTGAAGAATCTCAGGTTTTTCGGTGTCGTAAGATTCTGTCTGAACTCCGATTTTAATTTCCGTCCAATATTCTTTTGGAGCATCTTGTATCTCAGGGATTTTTTTGGTGAATTTACCCGTGCAAACAATCAAAAGACCTGTCGCTCTCGGATCTAAGGTTCCTGCATGACCGATTTTAAATTTTTTCGGAAGACCAAACTCGCTTTTGAGTTTGTATTTCATTTTATTGACCGCCTGAAAAGAAGTCCAATCCAGAGGTTTGTCTAAAAGGAAGATATGTCCTTCGAGAAGCTGTTCTGCTGTCATTTTTAGTTGTTGAGTTGAAAGTTATACAGTTTACAGTTGATTAATTAGCAAATTGGTTCAGTTTTTTTGCGTTGAATCTCTCGCAGCCCGACTTGATGATATTTTTATTTATTTTCAATCTGAACCATCGAACCACTACGTTAGGTTTGAACGGAGCTCTTTTTGCCGGAGCGAAGCGGAGGCAAAAAAGCGGGAGTGGAAGGCGGAAATAGCTGCCCAAAAATCAGCAATTATTAATGAATAATATTATTTGAACCAATAGAAATAAACCAACAAAGCAATTCCTACAATAATTCTGTACCAGCCCCAAGGTTTGAAACCGTACTTGTTTAGTACTCCGATAAATGCTTTGATTGCGATCAATGCAACAATGAATGCTACAACATTCCCAACAATGAAAATCATGATGTGATCTTGTGATGAAAAAATCATCTCGTAACCTTTCATAGGATTTGCTGTTTCTTTACCCCAGGTTTTTACAAAAACCGAATATACTGTAACCGCCAACATCGTAGGTACAGCAAGGAAAAATGAAAATTCTGCTGCTGCCTTTCTTGTCAGACCCTGCGTCATCCCACCGATAATTGAAGCCGCACTTCTACTTGTTCCAGGCATCATTGCTAGACATTGCCAAAAGCCGATGATTACTGCTTTTTTTATAGATAATTCTTTTTCGTCGTGAATGACAGGATTCTTAAACCATTTGTCCGCAAAAAGTAAAACGATCCCTCCCAAAACCAAAACTGAAGAAATGGCAATCTGATTTCCCAAAACTGCCTCAATTTTATCATCAAAAATATACCCTAAAGCCAAAGCGGGAATTACAGCAAAACCTAATTTAAAGTAAAACTGAAGATTCTTCAGATCAAAAAACTTTTTCCAATAGGCTACCACAACTGATAAAATTGCCCCAAACTGTATGGAAACCTGAAACATTTTTAAAAATTCTGTTTCTTCTAAACCCATCAGACTGGCTGCAAAACCCATGTGAGCTGTTGATGAAATGGGTAAATATTCTGTAAGTCCTTCTACAATCGCAATGATGATTGCTTTAATTAAATCCATAATTTATGAGTAATGGGTAATTGGTAATGATTAATATTACTGTTAGTGTTTTTAATTTATACAAAAAGTCAATTGCAAAGCAACCGACTTTTGTAATTAAATCTTTTTAACTGATTTTTTATTTCTTTCTTTTCAAGATTGCATATACTTCGATTACAAAACCTATCACGATAAGTAGAGGTGCAATTCTGATTCTTCTGATAGAAAAAATATCGTCGTTCCATACGTTCGGGTCTAGTTTTCCGTCAACAGTGTTGGCGTCTGGCCCCATCATTAAAAGAAATCCTACAACGATACAAGCTAAACCAATCAGCATCCATTTGTAATTTTCTTTTCCGAAGTAGAATGTTTGTTCTTTTGAAACTTCTGTTTCCGTACCAAAATCTGATGCGGAAAATTTATGTGTTTTTTTGCCCATTTTTTAAGAATAATATAAGTCGTCAACATTTGATCTCAAGAACCTCCATGTTGCAACGATTGTACTTAATATTGTAATGAAAATACCAACTCCAAATATTAAAAGAACTAACCAGAAATATTGGTTGGTGTCTTGTACAAAAGGAGTTTTTATAGTAGTTGTAAAGTAATACCAAAGTCCTGACAAAGCTATAAGAGCCAATACTGCACCCAACAAACCAAGAATTAACGCTTCTTTGATAAACGGTGTCAAAATAAATCTTCTTTTTGCTCCTACCAACTGCATAGTTTTGATTATAAATCTTTTTGAGAATACTTTTAGTCTGATTGAGTTGTTAATTAAAACAATGGCAAGAACTAAAAACAGTACACAAAACGCTAAGATCCACTTTAAAATCTTATTTAATTTATCGTATATCTTTTGAGAATCTGAATCGTTTTTTACGTCGATAATTCCTGGAACTGATTTGATTTGCGTAAGAACTGCTCCAATTTTAGTTGAATCTGTATACTCCGGTTTTAATGCTACTTCCACAGAAGCCGGATAAATATCTTCGTCAAAAAGTGCTTCTGTATCTATCCCTAAACTTTTTTTGGCTTCAGCTGTAGCCATTTTTTTAGAAATATATTTCGTACGTTTTACAGATTCCATCCCGTTGATAACTTCTACGGCAACCGCTTCCTGTTTTGCTATTTTAGCAGAATCTTTATCGTCGTAATTTTCGTCAAAGTACGCATTTACAACAAGTTGCTCTTTTAAATAATCAGAATATTTTTGTGCATTAATTAGAATTAAGCCCATTAATCCCAGCAAAAATAACACTAAGGCAATACTTATTACTACAGTAATATTGCTAGACCGAAGCCTTTTCTTATTAAACTCTTCTACAGATTTCGCCATTAATATTAAAATTTTTGGCTAAAATAGAAAAATTCTACCGAAATTTGGAACGAATAAGAGAAAATCATTGTTAACGAAATCATAAATAAACTTTGAGTGTAAGAGCAAAAAAACATCTGGGTCAACACTTTTTGACTGATGAAAACATCGCAAAAAACATTGTAGAAGGCTTAAGCTACGAAAACTACAACAACGTCATGGAAATAGGCCCGGGAATGGGTGTGCTGACCAAATATCTTCTGGAAAAAGAGCAAAAAATTTATCTGGCAGAAATTGATACTGAATCTATAGATTATCTAAAAAAAAACTATGCTAAAGCTACCGAAGAAACTTTTGTAGGAGATTTCCTGAAGCAAGATTTTAATTTTATCAACGAGGAGCAAATTGCCATTATTGGTAATTTCCCGTATAATATTTCGTCACAGATTTTATTTAAAATTATTGATTATTATCAAATAGTTCCGGAAATGGTTGGGATGTTCCAGAAAGAGGTTGCAGAAAGAACTGCAGCAGTTCCGAGAACGAAAGATTACGGAATTTTATCTGTTTTGGTACAGGCTTATTATGATGTAAAATATCTTTTTACAGTTCATGAAAATGTATTTAATCCGCCGCCAAAAGTGAAATCCGGAGTTATCAGACTAACCAGAAATCCGAAAGAGGGTCTCGTAGGAAATGAAGTTCTTTTTAAGCAAATCGTGAAGGCCGGTTTTGGACAAAGAAGAAAAAAGCTCTCTAACTCTTGGAAAGTTATGAACATTCCTGAAGCATTAAAAACTCACGAATTTATGGACAAAAGAGCCGAAGAATTGAGCGTTGAGGATTTTATTCATTTTACACAACTCTGGAAAGAGAATATGTAAAAATTTCGAACGTTTTCAATATACATCAAAAAATAAAATAGCCTTTCAAATTTGAAAGGCTATTTTATTATATTTAATTTAAGATTATTCTCTGTTTTTCAACATAATCCATCCGGCTCTGTTCATTTGTACTTTCGACTTCTTGTATTCGAAGTTGAATTTGTACCAATAAGTTGCTGTCGGCAATCTTTTACCTGCTAAGGTACCGTCCCAAATTGGTCTTTCTTTTGAGAATTTGAATATTTCTACGCCATATCTGTCATAAATCGATCCTGTGAAATTATTGAAATCTCTTAGATTACTAAGATCTAAAACATCATTCACACCATCCTGATTTGGAGTAATTACATTATTAATTTCAAGTGTAAAGAACTCAACTGAACCATAGCAAGTTGTCCCTTTAATTCTTACCTGAACATTGTAAGTCGTATTATCTGTAAGATTTGTAAATACATTTGACTCTTGCCAATTGATTCCGTCAACAGAATATTCTAAGGTTCCAAATATATTATTAATTGAAGGGTTCGTTGCAATAGCTGTTAATGTACCATTTTCATAGCTTAAATTCGTAAAGAAAGGCGAAGCTGCACCGTGAACTTTCACAGTGAATACTTCTTCACAAATTCCATTATTGATTTTTACGGTGTAAACTCCTAACTGAGTTGCTGTAATAGTTTGAGTTTCTGCACCAGTATTCCATAAATAAGAATAGTTAGTTCCTGCACCTGCATCTAAAAGAATAGTATCACCTACACACATTTCAACATCCAGCAATGGTGTGGTAATGGGTGCAACAGTCTCTACAGTGATTTTTGCCGGCAATAGTGATTTACAACCTTTCGCCCCAATAGCATATACCGTAAATGTGGTCGTTTGATTAACAGTAACAGTTTGTGTGTTTCCGTTTCCTGGGAAGTTATCCCACAAATAAGTAACACCACCATTAGCTGTAAGCGTAACTGTTTCTCCCGGGCAAACTCTAATTCTTGAAGGGGTAATTCCTGCGATTGGAGTAACCTCTTTCTGCAAAGTCAACTCTATTGTTTTGCTACAGAAACCACCGTCTGATACTACCACATATAAAATCTGACCATCTGCACCATTGTAGTTTGCAACATTTGTGATAAAATCTCCATTCTGAGCTGCAGCATCTGCCTGATCTTCATAGAATCTAAAAGTCGCATTAGGTGTAGGGCTTATCAGTGGTTTTGCATTATTTAAGTCAAATGTAGTAATGTCTGGTGTGCTACACAATAAGAAAGTAGCATCTTGTGCTAATGGTGTAAATCCACCATTAATTTTTATCGTGGCTGATCCCGGACAAGGATTTCCCGGTACACTTACTTCGATTTTGTAATTTCCTGGCTGTATTGCCGTAATTGCATTTGTATTTGCTCCAGGTATAGCAGTACCGTTGAAAAACCATTGATATAATAAATTTGGACCACTGGTAGAAGCTGTAATTAACTGTGGAACGTTGTCACAGACATTGATTTCTTCAGGTAATGTTGCGCCTGCAGGATCTAATAATTTTACTCCTATATCGAATGATCCTGCTTCTAAGAATACAGCAGAATCATGAGTTCCGTCATTATCATCAGCCATTACCATCTTAATATGATAAGATTGTCCTGGTATTACCGTTCCTATTGCTGTTAAAGGGACTGTTCTTCCAAATAGGTTTGTTTGATTAACAGGCGATGACGTCTCATAATATTGTGCATTAATAGGACCACAAGAAAAACTTGCAGGAACAATATTAGTAGCTGTAACAAGTCCTGCACCTCCTGGTAATACAGCAAGATTCGTATACGTACTTCCAGGTGTATTCGGTTTCAGAAGAAGAGCAAATGCATCCTCATACCCAGAACAAGGAAATCCGCCATCATACTCTTCCGAAGCAAAAATATAATTAAATTTCATCTGTGTACTCGTTGGGACAAAATCAAACTCTAAGATAACCGCATCTTCTAAATTAAGTGTACTACCTGCTAAAGCCGTTTCTAAATCGGGATCACTACCCGTAGTAAGATTAACTCCAAGTTGTCCTTCAGGGTTATTCCCTGCCAAACGTGCTGTACCTGTTGTTAATACAATACCTTCAGCAAAAGGAAAATTCGAGGTACCTTTATTAAAATATCCCCAAAACCTTTCATTATTAGTTACAGGTTGGTTAGGCGAAATTGAAACATTTGTTATATTTGGTGTTCCACAATTCGATGTAGTTCCCACCAAAACATCTATAACGAGTTGTGCGGGAGTGTAAGTAGATGCTGGATAAGGAGGCACATTTACATCGATCAAATCACCAGCTTTGGCTGATGGAGAAGGTTTTGAATTTTTTGTTAATTCTATTCTTTTTTGCTTTTCTGTTTTAGTCTGCGCAAAAGAAAAAGTACTGATGAGTAATAATGAAAACAACAGTATATATCTCTTCATAATAATTTTGTTTCAACAAATTTAGTTTTTTTTTAAACAAATTTCATAAATAACTAAAATTTTTAACACAAAAAAAAGTCTCCCAAATAGGAGACTCTTTTTTTAATTTCTATTTTTAAGTAAAATCCAACCGGATCTTAATTCTAGCTTTTTACTTGCAGGATTCTCCCACTGCACTCTATACCAATAGGTTGCCGTTGGCAGATTGATGGTTTTCAGAGAACCATTCCACTTTACGTTTGATTTATCTGCTTTAAATAATTCAGCTCCATATCTGTCGAAAATAGATGCCGCAAAGTTTTTATAATTACTTACTCCCGAAAAGTCTATGAAATCATTGACACCATCACTATTAGGAGTAATTGCGTTACTCATTTCAAAAGTAAAGAATTCCAAAGTATTGCCACATTTTGCATCTTTTACTCTTACCATTAAGGTAAGATTAGTATTACTTAATACATTATAAAAGATATTTGAAGATTGCCATGTTATACCTCCGTCAATAGAATACTCTAATGTTCCGCCAGTAGGATTGGTAGCTGATATTGTAAGAACGTTATTTTCAAATACTACATTGGTGAACTGAGGAAGATCCGGATTAATTAATTGTGCTGTAAACAATCTAGAACATGTTCCGTTATCAATCGTCACGGAATAAGATCCAGGAATATTTGTAGAAATCGTCTGAGTAGTAGCTCCCGTGCTCCAAAGATACGTGTAGTTAGGTCCTGCACCGGCATCTAGAATTCCCGTATCACCAGCACATGCATACACATCTTTTAATGTTGAAACAATTGCAGGTACAACCTCGATTTGAACTGTAGCCGGAGTATTTGACACACAGCCGTTTCCACCTAATGCAAATACTGAATAAGTCGTGGTAACAGCAGGAGTAACAATTTGTGTATTTCCATTTCCTGTAAGACCTACCCAATTGTAAGTAAATCCTCCGCCAGCTGTTAAAGTAACAGATTCACCTGCACAAATTTTAATTTTTGAAGCAGATAATGTTGCTGTTGGCGGACCTACAACAATATTAATTATTGCAGGATTTGCAGAAATACAGCCATTCGCACCTACTGCAAATACAGTATATGTTGTGTTGCTAGCCGGAGTAACTACTTGTGTGTTTCCATTTCCAGGAAGACCATTACCCCAATTATAAGTTGCACCGCCCGAAGCCGTTAAGGTAACAGATTCTCCCGGACAAATTTGTTGAAAAGTTGAAGTTAAATTTGCAATCGGCAGAACTTTATCCTCTATCACAGTAACTGCTGAAGTAAAAGTACATGTTAAGTTGGCAGGTTGTGTATTATTTGTTACTGTTAAAGTATATGTTCCAGCAGCATTTACGACAGGTGTAAGAGTCGTTGCTCCTGATACGATATTTCCACCTGTAGTCGTCCAAGCAATAGTAGATCCTGCAGGAATTACAGATGCCGAAGCATTTAAAGTAACCTGAGCTGTAGTACATGTGATTGTTTGAGGTGCAGCAATCGTTAACGTAGTAGCCGCAGTAGTTAATAATTGTAAATTAACAACATACTTACAACCTCCATTACTTACTGAAACATAAATTGTCTGATTTCCTGTACTCGGAAATGCAGTAGGCACTGTTATATTATTTGTGTTACCAGCTATTGCATCTGCCTGATTGACATAATATGTAAAAGTAACACCAGGAGCTGTAGTTATCTGACCTTGGGCAGAAGTTAAATCATATATTATATTTCCCTGCTGATAACATTTTATAAGACTTGCATTCTGAGCCGTGAAAGGTTGAGAAACTTGTATTGTCAGCGTTGCAGCAGTAGTTGACACACATCCGTTTGCACCAACTGCTGTTACAGTATACGTGGTATTAGCTGTAGGAGAAACTGTTTGAGTAGCTCCGTTTCCTGGCAAACCTCCTCCCCAATTATAAGTTGCGCCACCAGAAGCAGTTAAAGTAATGGTTTCACCGGCACAAATAGAAATTTTGCTTGCAGTAAGCCCTGTTGTAGGAGGCGCGCTGTTCCCAACAACAGTTACATTGGCAACAGCTGTACATGTGACATTACCCGCAAAGGTATTGGAAATCGTTAATGTATAAGTTCCCGGAGCATTCACAACGGGATTTAATGTTGTTCCTCCAGAGACAATGTTTCCTCCAGTAGTCGTCCACGCAAATGTAGAAGTTGTAGGATATGTAGAAGCTGAAGCATTCAGGGCAATTTGTGTATTTGTACATGTTAATGTCGTAGGCGCAGCAATAGTTGCAATAATTTCGGGGGCTTTCACGAGTTGCAGCTCTGCTACCTTTGAGCAAAATCCACTTTTTACTAAAACATAGATTGTTTGGCCTCCCGCACTCGAAAAAGTGGTAGGTGTCGCAATTGTATTGGTATTTCCAGCATTTGCATCAGCTTGATTTAAATAGTACGAAAATGTAGCTCCCGGAGTTGTACTGATTGAAGCTTGCGCAGATGTTAAATCAAATATTGCATTTCCGGCCGCGAAGCAAGTTGTCAAGGTAGTATTTTGTACCGTTGGTGAAGTTCCTCCAACAACAGTAATCGTTGCTTTACCGGGACATGAATTACCTGGAAGTGTAACCTCTACCGAATAAACGCCTGGTGCTACGGCAGTATAAGAAGAACTGGTTGCTCCTGGAATAGCATTAGTTCCTAAAAACCATTGATATGTGGCACCCGGAATTTGTACCGACGCAGTGAAGGTCTGTGGAGCATTATCACAAACATTGATAGAAGCTGGAAGTTGTACGCCCCCAGGCCCTAGAATCTGAACACCGATATCAAAAGATCCTGCTTCTAAAAAAACACCAGAATCAAATCTAAAATCCTGATAATCTGCAATAACCATTTTAAAATGATATGTTTGCCCCGGAATTACAGTAGCCTTTGCAGTAAGTGGCACTGTACGTCCGCTGAAATTAGTTTGAATAGCTGTAGTATTATATCCCCCAAAATATGATGCATTAAGCGCACCACAACTGAGAGCTGTATTATCAAATTGTACCGCAGGGTGAATGTTGGTTACACTTACCGCTCCTGCTCCACCCGGCAAAACCGCTAAATTAGTATAAGTAGGATCGCCTACTTTTTTTAACAATAATGCAAACCCATCACTGATACTGCATGGGAAATTACCTTGATACTCTTCTGAAGCAAATAAATATCTAAATGAAACTTCTGTGGAAGTAGGAATGAAATCAAATTCTATGAAACTGGCGTCATTAAGGTTGGCATTTGATATCCCAAGTGCATTTGCTAAATCCTGATCACCTTGTATAGGAAGTGTATCTTCCAGAGGACCTGAAATAAAAGAGTTACCTGCCTTTGATGCATGACCTGTGGTCAATAATATTCCTTTCTCAAAAGGAAAATTGGTAGTGCCTCTGTGGAAAAAACCCCAGCTTCTACCAGGATTGCTTGTTGCTAAATTGGGCGATACCACTACCCCATTTACATTTGCTGTAGAACATGCAGAACCACCAGAGATAAGAACATCTTTTACCAATTGTGTTATGCTGTATGAAGATTCTGGATAGTTTGCAGTATTCACATCAATAAAAGCACCAGCTTTCATCGTTTGAGAAGAAGCTTTCTGTACACTTTTAACTTTTTCTCTAGTCTGAGAAAATGTAAAATTTCCAATAAGAACTAAAAACAAAGCCAAAAATAAACTTCCTGCACTTTTATTTAACATTTTGTATTATTTTTAACAAAAATACTATTTTTTTTGATTAAAATTTAATTCAAAAATATTTATATTATTATTAACACAATCTTACCATTTTAATTGTATTAATATGATTGTAAAATTCTCAAATACTAAAAAGACCGATTATTATCGGTCTTTTTAGTATTTGAGAATTTTATTCAAAGTTTTTCAATAAAATCCATCCGGTTTTTACTGTTAATTTTTTGGTTGCAGGATCTTCGAAAGTCACCTGATACCAATAAGATGAAGTTGGAAGCTTTTTACCTTGGAAATATCCATCCCAGAACGGTCTGGTTTTTTCGGCTTTAAATACTGCCTTACCATAACGGTCAGAAATAACAGCCTGGAAATCTTTGAGATCACTGATTCCTCTGAAATCAATCATATCATTTACGTTGTCTCCGTTTGGAGTAATTACATTTTTCATAACGAATGTAAAATACTCTAAGAAACCAACACAACTTGTGTTTTTCACTTTAACTCTTATAGAAACTAGTGAATTATTGGGAACATTTGTAAATACATTTGAAGATTGCCAAGTAACTCCATTATCATTAGAATATTCTAATTGTCCGTTGCTCGGATTACTTGCTGTCACAACCAAAGTTCCGCTTTCATCATAATCAACTTTGATAATCTGAGGAACAATTGCCTGAATCACCTGCGTAGTGTAAACTTTAGAACAAACTCCATTATTAATTGTTACAGTATAAGCGCCTGGCGTATCTGCAGAAATGGTTTGCGTTGTAGCACCATTGCTCCATAAATATGTATAGTTAGGGCCTGCTCCGGCATCTAAAGTAATTCTGTCACCAGAACAAATATAACCACCAGTAAGATTTGAAGTTATTGCAGGAACAACTTCTACTGTAACTGATACAGGTTGTAGAGACTTACATCCCTGAGCACCAATCGCATAGACTGTATATGTTGTAGTTTGTGTAGGAGATACCGTACGTACAGCACCTGTACCCGCAAAACCACTCCACTCATAAGTTGCTCCTCCTGAAGCCGTTAAAACAACTGACTCTCCATTACAGATTTTCATTTTTGAAGCATTAAGTACCGGTAAAGGAGTTGCTTCTTTTCGTAAAGTTAAAGTAACTAGCTTACTACAAAAAGCACCATTAGAAACTACTACATATAAAATTTGGCCGTCATTTCCGTCAAACAGTTCGGGTGTGGTAATAAAATTAGCATTTTGAGCTACAGCATCTGCTTGGCTTATATAAAATTTAAATACTGCACCCGCCGTAGTACTGATAGAAGGTTTTGCCGAGTTAAGATCAAAAGTAGAAACACTAGGTGTAGTACAAAGTTTCAATATTGCATTTTGTGCTACCGGGCTTGTACCTCCTACAATAGTAATCGTTGCTTCTGCAGGACAATTACCTCCTGGTACAGTAACCTTAACTGTATAAACTCCTGGTGAATTTGCAGTATATTCTATATTAGTGGCTCCTGAGATAGCTACATTATCTTTAAACCATTGAAATGTCATTCCCGGAGTAGCAGCTACTTGCGCTTTTAGAACTTGTGGTGTGTTATCACACATATTTATTGTTGCTGGTAAAGGATTTCCTGCATTATCAACAATACTAATTCCTATATCGAAAGACCCTGCTTCTAAGAAAACTGCAGAATCATGAGTTCCGTCATTGTCATCAGCCATTACCATCTTAATATGGTAAGATTGCCCAGGTACTACAGTTGCTATCGCTGTTAAAGGAACCGTTCTTCCAAATAGGTTTGTTTGATTAGTAGGCGATGACGTCTCATAATATTGTGCATTAATAGGACCACAAGAAAAACTTGCAGGAACAATATTGGTGGCAGTAACAAGCCCAGCTCCTCCTGGTAATATAGCAAGATT
Organism: Chryseobacterium sp. C-71; assembly: GCF_020911865.1. Lineage (NCBI taxonomy): Bacteria > Pseudomonadati > Bacteroidota > Flavobacteriia > Flavobacteriales > Weeksellaceae > Chryseobacterium > Chryseobacterium sp. C-71. The sequence goes on along the minus strand of NZ_CP087131.1, from coordinate 4,087,900 downwards.
AGTATATGTACTTCCAGGTGTATTCGGTTTCAGAAGAAGAGCAAATGCGTCCTCATACCCTGAACAAGGAAATCCGCCATCATATTCTTCCGAAGCAAATATATAATTAAACTTCATTTCTGTACTAGAAGGAACAAAATCAAACTCTAAGATAACCGCATCTTCTAAATCAAGCGTACTGCCTGCTAAAGCTGCTTCCAAATCAGGATCAGAACCTGTAGTAAGATTTATTCCAAGTTGTCCTTCTGGGGTGTTCCCTGCCAGACGTGCAGTCCCTGTTGTTAGTACAATACCTTCAGTAAAAGGAAAATTTGAGGTACCTTTATTAAAGTATCCCCAAAATCGCTCATTATCAGTTACAGGTTGAACCGGTGAAATTGTAACATTAGAAATATTTGGTGTTCCACAGGAAGTTGAACTTCCTACTAAAACATCTGTAACCAACTGCGTTGGTGTAAAATTAGATGCAGGATAAGGAGTTACATTTACATCTATTAAATCTCCAGCTTTGGCTGAAGAAGACGGCTTTGAATTTTTCGCGTCCTCTATTCTTCTTTGCTTTACAGTCTGTGCATTGGAAAAGGAGCTTATAAGGAATAACAAAAAGAAACTTAACCTAAAGTAGTTTTTCGATCGATATCTTGACATTTTGTAATTGTTTGCCCAAAAATAATAAAAATAATTCTAAATGATTAAGATTTAGTCTATAGATTGCGAATTGACATCAAATTCACAATATGCTTTAGAAAAATAGAAATTTGATATTTGCAGCAGAAAATTAATCTTTCTTCAGCTCATCAATCATATTTTGCAGCTCCTGAATTTTATCTTTTAGCAATTTAATCTCATTTTTATTAGAATTTACATTGCTTTTTAAAATCGCTTTTTTCGCTTTCTCTATATGATCTTCATCCTCATCATCTTCATTGATTTCCTCAATATCTTCCTGAATATCTTCAATATCTTCAGTAATTTCTTCAATATCCTCACTAATCTCCTCCAGATCTTCCTGAATGTCTTCAATGTCTTCACTGATCTCTTCAATATCTTCCTGAATATCTTCAATTTTTTCATGGCTTTTGTTCACTGACATTTGGATCAGAATTGAAAGATAAATGGCTTCCAAAGAAAGAACCGTCGTTAATACCAACAGCATTTTGTCAAAATCAACCACGCCAAATGAAGGTAGTAAAAATGCAGTCAAAAAAAGTAAAGTATGAATGATAAGAGATGGTATAGAGCCAATCCAAGAAGTGATTCCATCTGCCAGTTTCTCAAGAAGTTCTATTCTTTCGTGTGATGTTTTCATTATTTTTTGTTTAAAATAATTCTTTAGTTACGCCTAAACCAAATAGTGCAAAATCATATTTTGCAGGATCTTTAGGATCAAATTTTCTGATAATTTCGTCTAACTCTAAAACAGTTTTCCAATCATTCTGCGTTCTGGAAATCAAGCCTAATTTTCTTGAAATATTTCCTGTGTGAACGTCTAAAGGTATTGATAAACTTTTAGGATCAATGTTATTCCAAATTCCAAAATCTACGCCACGCTGATCATTTCGTACCATCCAGCGCAGAAACATGATGATTCTTTTTGAGGATGAATTTTTGTAAGGCGAGCTTACATGTTTGTGACTTCTATGCTTTTCAGTCTGTAAAAAACCCAGCCTGAACCTTTCAATGGCATGATAAAAATTGGTTTCAGAATCTTTAATGAGAAATAAATTTTCTAAACTATCATTTTCACGATAAATCCTGTTAAACTGTCTGATAAAATAGGTGAAATCTTCACCGTTAAAAGTTCTGTGAATGCTTTTTCCTTCAATAAATTTCAAATCATTTTCAGAATAATTCATTACAAAATCATAGGGCGAATTTCCCATGATATTCAATATTTTATCAGCTGACTTTATAATTGCTTTCCTGTTTCCCCAAGAAATGGTCGCCGCCAGAAAACCAGCAATTTCAATATCTTGTTTTAAAGAAAAACGATGCGGAATCTGTATAGGATCGTCTTGAATAAATTCAGAATTATTATACATATCAGCCTTTTCATTTAGAAAATCTCTTAATTCCTCAAAATTCAACATATTCATTTAGATTTTTACGACTTCCAAAGCTTTAGGTAAAAATGTATTTGGAAAAACCGTTCTTGCCTCATCAGTAAATACTGTCAAATCACCATATCTGTTAGAAAAGTGACCTAAAATCAATTTACCGACTTCTGCCTGTCTCGCAATCCTCGCTGCTTCTAAAGCTGTTGTGTGGCCGGTGTAATCTGCCATTTCTTTTAAATCATGTAAAAATGTAGACTCGTGATACAATACCGTTACGTTTTTGATAATCGGAATGACAGATTCTAAATATCTGGTATCGCTGCAAAAAGCGTAAGAAACTGGCAGTGCTGGATCGGTGGTTAAAATTTCATTTTTAAGAACATATCCATCGCTCAATTCAAAATCTTTTCCTGCTTTCAAATTGTGATAATCACAGGTTTCAATTTCATTATACTTTGAAATTTCCTGCATATTAAGATGTCTGTCTTTTTGTTTTTCCCTAAAAAGATAACCGTTACAGTAAATTCTGTGATCTAGTGGGATCGTATAAACCTCTACTCTATTGTCTTCGTAGATTTTCTCGGAATAATCTTTATCAAGCTCATGATAAACGATTTCAAAACCACGATGGGTTTCCGTAATGGTAAAAATGGTTTCCAGCATTTTTTTTATGCCTTTCGGACCATAAACATGCAACGGAACATCTCTTCCAAGCAAACGAAAAGACGCAATCAAACCCGGCAAACCAAAACAATGATCCCCATGAAGATGCGAAATAAATATATGATTGATTTTTGAAAATCTTGCTTTTGCTTTTCTCAGCTGCACCTGCGTTCCTTCACCACAATCGATCAGGAAACATCGCTCTTCCATCTCAAGAAGCTGCGAAGTGGGCGATGTATTAACAGTAGGAATTGCTGAATTAAAGCCTAAAATGGTTAAATAAGTACTCAAATCAATAGTTTATTGGGGTAAATGTACGATAAAAGTTTGAAGTTGAGATTGAGATTAAGGCTGAGGTTTAGGTATAAGTTTTATAGAACTTCCAATCCATAGTTCATTTAAAAAATTATAGGAATATTTGTTAGTCTAAACCATAACCCCACCCTAAAACTATCCTTTCACTTTTAAAAAATCTAAAAACAAATCTAATGCCTGTTTTCTATGACTGATCTGGTTTTTATCTTCAGGATTCATTTCTGCAAAAGTCTTTTCATAACTTTCTGGAACAAAAATTGGGTCATACCCAAAACCTTTGTGACCTTTATTTTCTGTAAGTAAATTTCCGTGAGCTCTGCCATCAAAATATTGAGCGCCGTTTTCGTCATAATAGCACAAAACGGTAATGAAATAGGCTTTTCTGTTTTCCACACCTTTCATTTCGTCTAAAACTTTCTCAATATTTTTGGCAAAATCATGGTTTCCGGCATAACGTGCAGAGAAAATCCCCGGTCTTCCGTCTAAAGATTCAACTACCAAACCGCTGTCGTCACCCAAACTTGGAATTCCTGTTTTTTCGAAACAATATTTTGCTTTAATTAAAGCATTGGCATTGAAAGAATCACCGTCTTCCACGATTTCGTCATGCAAATCATAATCTGCAAGACTTTTAACGGTAAACTTATCTCCTAAAATCTGTTGAATTTCTTCTTTCTTGTGTACGTTGTGTGTGGCAACTAATAATTCCATGTAACTTTTATTTTTTTGAAACAGTAAATACACTAATATTTTCAACAAATAGCACTAACATGATTTTATGAAATTTGTGAAGAATATTGTGTTATTAATGTTTGAATTTAAATTTCTGAATAATGCACTTTATACTTTTTCATAAACAAATAGTAAAATGAAGAAAGCAAAACAATCCCAACTCCTAAAATTACCCATTCTGAAACTTTAAAAGCATCTGCAAAGCTTTCAGATTTGGTGTAAAATATTAAGAAAGATGAGCATAAATTATTAAAACCATGCAAAAGCATTGGCAAGAGCAAAGATTTAGTTTTGTAATAAACCAACCCCAAAACGCAGCCAAGCATCACCGCTCCTACAAACTGCCAGGGATTTCCATGAACCAAACCGAAGACAACCGATGCAAAAACAATCGCTTTCCAAGGCTGCACCCCATTATTGATTAATCCTTTCTGAATGATTCCTCTAAAAATAATTTCCTCAAAAATCGGTGCCATAATTACAGCCGTGAGAACCATAACAACAGGATCATCCGTCATAAACTGCATTAAATTTTCAAAAAACTCGTAAAACCTACCAAAAAATGGTCCGGTTGTCGGAATTTGAGCAGTGAAAAATTCACCGATAAACATCATTCCCAACATCATTGGGAAAATCAGGAGATAGGTATAAAAATTGGTAGGTGAAAAATTGAAATTCAATTTCATTTTTGTTGAAGGCCTCACGACAAAGAAATCAAAAAAAGCAATCACCAAACTAAAAACGATAGCATTGGCCAACATCATAAACCACGGCTTTTGCATGATGTCAAACTTAAAAATAATTTTGTAGGCAGTACTCGAAAATCCAACGATAATACTTCCAGCGATATATCCGGCGAGAAGTACCAAGCCACCAATCCAATTAAAAATAAATTTCGGATATCTGCTTTTTTCCATGCTTTTTTAGGTTTACAGAAACAAAGATAATTGATTTTGTGAGAAAGTAAAACTCGGAATTGTTTGCAACACTGAATTTCAAAAGAAAACTGCCTTCTAGATTCACTAAACTCATTTTAACTGATAAATTTTAGGTTTTAATTAAAACGATAATTCTCTGAAAACGATTTTTCCGCAGTATCTTTGCAACTTAATTTTTATGAATATGGATCATGCTGTTGCTCAAGAAAAAAATGTAAATTTATCTTTATTAACATATGTTGGTTTTACATTTTTAGGATATTTCATCATCGGGTTATCACTTTCTGTTCTACCGATTTTTATCAGTAAAAATTTAGGGTTTAGTTTGGTCGTTGCCGGACTTGTTATCAGCTTACAATATGTTGCAACATTCTTTCTAAGGGCTTATTCCGGAAAAATCATCGACGAAAAAGGCCCGAAACCAGCGGTTCTTTTCAGTATGCTGAGCTTTTCTTTAACCGGAATTTTCTTGATTTTGGCTTATTATTTTAAGTTCTCTCCTCTACTTAGTTTAAGTTTTCTCATCATCACACGTCTTCTTACAGGCTGCGGAGAAGGAATGATTGGCGCAAGTCCCATTAATTGGGCAATTATGGCGCTTGGTGAAAAACATACCGCAAAAATTATTTCTTACAACGGTGTTGCTTGTTATGGAGCTTTGGCAATTGGAGCCTCGCTTGGAGTTGTGATTGAGCATAAATTTGGACTGTACGGTATTGGAATTATTTCTATTTTAATTGGAATCATAGGTTTTCTGTTCGCTAAGACTAAAATCAATTACACCAATACGAATACTCAGGATTCTCAGTCTTTCTGGAAAGTTTTAGGGAAAGTTTCACCATTCGGAATCTGTCTGGCTTTGGGCGGAATTGGTTTTGCAAGCATTTCTACTTTTATTACTTTGTACTACAACTATTTTCATTGGAATAATGGTGCGCTCTGTCTCACAGTTTTTGGTGGATTGTTTGTTGCAGGTCGATTGGTTTTCAGTAATGTCATTAATAATTATGGTGGAATTAAAGTTGCCATTGCCTGTCTTTTAGTAGAAACAATAGGGTTGGTCATTATTTCATTTGCAGCAACTTCACAGATGGCGCTTTTAGGAGCCGGAGTTACCGGATTAGGGTTTTCATTAATTTTTCCTGCACTCGGAGTGGTTGCTATTAAAAGTGTTTCGCCGTCAAGTCAAGGCTCTGCTTTGGCAGGTTACGGACTTTTCATAGACCTTTCGCTTGGCGTTGCTGGTCCGTTGATTGGCGCTGTTGCTGATTTGTGTGGAATGAAATACATCTTCCCGTTCAGTGCCGGAATGGTTTTGACTGGACTTTGCGTTGCTTATTATCTTAAAACTAAAACCAGTTTCAACAAGTCGTAAATCCGATTTTCAGAATCCGATAAAAATCACGATTTTTGCAACTTCAAAATACACTATGTCAGACTTAATCAAAGAAATAGAGAAAAGAAAAACATTCGGAATTATTTCTCACCCCGATGCCGGAAAAACCACACTTACAGAAAAATTACTTCTTTTTGGAGGTGCAATTCAGGAAGCGGGAGCCGTAAAATCGAACAAAATTAAAAAAGGAGCAACCTCCGACTTTATGGAAATCGAAAGACAGAGAGGAATCTCGGTAGCGACTTCCGTATTGGCATTTGAATATAAAGGTTATAAAATCAATATTTTAGACACACCAGGTCACAAAGATTTTGCTGAAGACACCTACAGAACTTTAACGGCAGTAGACTCTGTAATCGTCGTGATTGACGTTGCAAAAGGTGTTGAGGAACAGACCGAAAAATTGGTAAAGGTTTGTAGAATGAGAAACATTCCGATGCTGGTTTTCATTAATAAACTTGACCGTGAAGGTAAAGATGCCTTTGATCTTTTGGATGAAGTTGAGCAGAAATTAGGTTTAAGAGTTGTTCCGCTTTCTCTTCCGATTGGGATGGGAGCAGATTTTCAGGGAATTTATAATATCTGGGAGAACAACATTCAGTTATTTTTAGAAGAAAAGAAACAGAAAGTTGGTGAAGCGATCAAATTTGATGATATAAACGATTCTTCTATCGACGAGGTTATCGGTACTAAAGCCGCTAAGAATTTAAGAGAAGAATTGGAATTAATTCAATCTGTCTATCCTGAATTCAGCCGTGAAGATTATATGAATGGTGATTTGCAGCCTGTATTTTTTGGTTCAGCTTTAAATAATTTTGGAGTCCGTGAATTGTTGGATGCATTTATCGAAATTGCTCCGATGCCACAACCGAAAGAAAGCGAAACCCGCATGGTGAAGCCTGAAGAATCTGCGTTTACAGGTTTTGTCTTTAAAATTCACGCCAACATGGATCCTAAACACAGAGACCGTCTAGCTTTCGTGAAAATTGTTTCAGGAACATTTAAAAGAAATGAAAATTATCTTTTGGTAAGAGAAGGTAAAAAGATGAAATTCTCATCGCCGAATGCATTCTTTGCTGATAAAAAAGAAGTAGTAGACGAAAGTTTCCCTGGCGACATTGTGGGACTTCATGATACAGGAAGTTTTAGAATTGGCGATACTTTGACAGGTGGTGAAAAAATCAGCTTCAAAGGAATTCCAAGTTTCTCTCCGGAACATTTCAGATATATTAATAATAATGATCCTTTAAAGGCTAAACAATTAGCAAAAGGTATCGATCAGCTGATGGATGAAGGTGTTGCGCAGTTATTTACTTTAGAAATGAACAACAGAAAAATCATCGGGACGGTGGGAGCACTTCAGTACGAAGTTATCCAATATCGTTTGGAGCATGAGTATGGTGCAAAATGTACTTACGAACCACTTTCTATGCACAAAGCTTGTTGGGTTGAAGCTGATGAAAAGTCTGAAGAGTTTAAAGAATTCGCAAGATTAAAACAGCGATTTTTGGCAAGAGACAAATACAATCAATTGGTATTTTTAGCTGATTCGTCATTTACCATTCATATGACCCAGGAGAAATTTCCTAATGTGAAGTTGCACTTTATCAGTGAATTCAGACATAAATAAATTTTAAAATGCATTTTTAAACATAAAAAACCGTTCAAGTGAACGGTTTTTTTTATGGATATGAATTACGATTACTTCTTGTGAAGCATCAGTAATTTTTTAACAATTTTTTCGTCATCCACAGTTACGTGAATCATGTAAGCTTCAGTAGGAAGATCTCTTAAATCTAGTTTCTCGTCAACTCTGTTATCAACAGTTCTTGAGAAGATGTGTCTGGTTTTCTTTGGCACCACTAATTTACCATCCATTGCATATACTTCGTATGTTACTTTATAAGGAGCAGGTTTTCTGTCTGCGTCAAATTTTGGAGGGAAGTCTGTTTTAATATACACATACCCATCATTTGAAGGAACAGGATAAATCATCATTCCCTGAAAGATTGGAGATTGGGCTCCAGGAGTTCCCGGAGTGATAACGGGAGGGGTAACAACTGCGGATGAATTGATTGTGAAGTTTTGTGAATTTACATTTAAAAATATATTATTAAGACCCTTTACCATAATTCTTGCATTGCTTATATTTCCCAAACCTCCTGGCACAGTGTAAGAATACGAACCGTTGTTAGGTGTACTTGCAACTAAAACAGTAGGGAATGTAAGTCCACCATCTTTTGATAATAGAATGGTAACATTTGGTGTACTTACGGGAGCAGCAGTTGTTCCTGCAACGTTCCAAGTAATAGTTTGCGCCTGACCTTCATTCCATACTATCCCTGCTGTATTCTGAGAAGTAACAATAAAAGGTCCTGCAGTAGCATTTACTGTTACTACCATATCATCAGAATTGTTTCCTGAACCTCCTGCTCTGTTGTCACGAGTTGTAAACCTGAAATTATATGTTCTTGCAACATTAGATAAAGCCTCAACTATAATATTTGTATTATTATTAGGTGGGGGATTATTACTTGTAGTTGTAGTTGCTCCTGTAATTATTCTCGCCAATGGCGGAAAATATCTAAATGGAACTGTTTGTGGAGTATAAGATCTAAAAGTAGGACCCGTAGCCTTTGTTGCACTTGCGGCAGAGTTAGCATTAGTTTGAGCAGCAGATGCATTATCCATTTGCTCCCAAATGTAAGTTAGAGGATCGCCATTTCCATCGGTCCCGTTTCCGGTAAGGATAAATGGGGTTCCTTTAGGAATGATATAATCTAAACCTGCATCAGCAGTAGGAATAATATTTCCAGTATTGGTAGATACCGGACAAGTTTTTGCCTTAATATTATTCGTAATCTGCTGAATACTTACAGCATGAAAAAATGGATCAGAATTCATTTGAACATTATAGTTGGTGATACCAGCATAAGCCATAATTGTAGATCCACCACCTGGTTCCATATTGACTCCGGTCCCTTCGTTACCGTGTGAAAAAGTATGGTTTCCTCCAAACTGATGACCTATTTCGTGAGCTACATAATCAATGTCGAAAGTATCTCCCATTGGAATGCCATCTGCTGGAGAAGTATATCCTCTGCCTTTTGTACCATTTGCACAAACACAACCAATACAGCCAGCATTTCCACCACCTCCGGTAGCACCGAATAAGTGACCGATGTCGTAGTTTGCTTCTCCAATTGTTGCAGTAAGATTAGTTTGCAACTCTCCATTCCAGGCTCCTTGAGTTCCAGCTGTTGCTCCAGAATAAGGATCCGTTGTGGCATTTGTATAAATTACAGAATTATTGTTTGCGATAAGAACCATTCTTGCAGCAAAATCTTTTTCAAAAACTCCATTGACACGAGTCATAGTGGTATTCATTGCAGCTAGGGCACCAGCTACTGTTCCTCCAAAATACGTCGTATATTCTCCGGTACATGATAAAGCTAATCTGAAAGTTCTCAACTTTCCATCATCAGCGTTTGGTCTTGCCGTAAGGTTAGAGTTATCTATACCCTTTTGCGCAACATCAATTACCGTACATTCAAATTTATCTAAATTTGCTTTCTTATCAGATTTTCTATAAACAACATATGTAGAAAGATCCTTTGTATAGGGCTCTATAAAAACTGCAGATTTGTTAGCATAAAGTTCCATTGATGACAATCCTAGTGGTGACATGCTAAAATAAACTGTAAACTGTGTATCTCCTAAACTCTCCCCGACATAAGATTTGATGTCTGGGTATTGTGCTGCCAATTCAGGAGCAAAATTAGAATTTTCTCTAACTTTAAAACTCTCCATTACACCATCGGCATTTGGAAAAGAGATAATTACATCTGATTTTCCATTTTTAGAAAAACTTTGCGGAACCTTTACTAATGCATTCTTTAAGCCAGAAAAATCAAGACTATAAACTTTTGGGTTGATAATACTGGTTTTATTTTCAAATATTTCAGAACTGGTTTTTGGTGAAACTTCCTTCCAAAGTCGGTTTGTTTGTGCTAAAAACATATTGGATATAAAAAGCACTCCCATCACTAGTAGATGTTTTTTCATGTAAATTTTATTTAGATTACGAAATTTCAAAATTAATGAAAATTAACTACATTATAACCGATTTTTTTTACAAAACTTTTGGAAATATCTTAAAAATTTTCGCAATAATTAAAGATTCTATTTTTTGTTAAAAAAAAGAATTAAAACGATGAACAAAAACTAATTAACACTTAAAGATGATTAAAAAAAACATGAATAAGTGTTGAAATTCTCTCAAAATCAATTTCAAGAACACGTCAACTATCTCATAAATCATTGATTATAAAACCATTAAACAACACCTTAATTATACATTTCATATAAATATTTCACGGAACACAAAGATCTATTTACTTCAACAAAAAATGATTACCCGTGGAGAAACTTGAGACTAATGAATGTAAATAAAAAAAATGAATATAATTAATATCAAAAATAATATAATTACCTTAAACCATCTGATTGAGTGTTTAAACAGTTAGAAAGAAAGACAAAAAACCGTTCATAAGAACGGTTTTTTATACATATATTAATTACATTTTACTTCTTGTGAAGCATCAGTAATTTTTTAACAATTTTTTCGTCATCCACAGTTACATGAATCATGTAAGCTTCAGTAGGAAGATCTCTTAAATCTAGTTTCTCGTCAGCTCTGTTATCAACAGTTCTTGAGAAGATGTGTCTGGTTTTCTTAGGCACAACTAATTTACCATCCATTGCATATACTTCATAAGTTACCTTATAAGGTGCAGGTTTTCTGTCTCCATCAAATTTTGGAGGGAAGTCTGTTTTAATATATACATAACCATCATTCGAAGGAACAGGATAAATCATCATTCCTTGGAAGACTGGAGATTGAGATCCAGGACTACCAGGGCCTCCCGTACCAGGACCTCCAGGGTTACCTCCACCTGGATTACCACCTCCTGGAGGAATAACTACAGCTGAAGAATTGATTGTAAAGCCTTGAGAATTTACATTTAAAAATACATTATCTATCGCTTTCACCATGATTCTAGCATTAGTTACATTTCCTAAACCACCTTGTACAGTGTAAGAATACGAACCGTTATTTGGTGTGCTTGCAACTAAAACAGTTGGGAATGTAAGACCTCCGTCTTTCGATAATAAAATCGTAACGTTCGGTGTGCTTACTGGTGCTGCTGTAGTATTGGCAACATCCCAAGTAATAATCTGTGCCTGACCTTCATTCCAAACTACACCGGCAGTATTTTGTGAAGTAACCACAAATGGACCAGCTGTACTTACTACAGTCAATTTCACATCATCTCGAGCAGTTTGTCCTCCTACAGGATTATTATCTCTTACAAGAACTGAAAAATTTAAAGGTCTGGCAATGGATGAAAGTCTTTCCCAAGTACTAACAGTAGCAGGATTTACTATAACTGATAATTTTGGGAAGTATCTTGACGGAGAAACTGTAGGCTCAATAGATCTAAACAAAGGACCTACGGTATTGGTTGCCACAGGCGGTTGAGTTGCAACACCTGCATCAATCTGCTCCCATGTATACGTAATCGGATCATTATTGGGATCAGAAGCTGTTGCAGTCAACATAAAAGGTGTGCTTTTCGGAATGCTTTTATCTAAACCTGCATCTACTGTCGGCTCAATATTTGAGGTTGGCGTCTTAATACCACAAGTTGATGTAGAGCCCGTAGTCAATCTTAAATACATCTCAGCAATGCTGATAGAATGAAAATATGCATCACTATTATTTTGTACGTTTGGTGCACAAATTCCGGCATATCCCATGATAGTACTAGCACTTCCTGGCTCTACCGTTGTTGGTACATTTCTGTTACAATTGTTATTTTGCGTGTGCATAGCTCCAAATTGGTGTCCCATTTCGTGAGCAACGAAGTCAATCACGAAAGGATCTCCAACAGGAATTGCAGAACCTGTTACACCACCTGCTTTGCTATTTCCACAAATTGACGGTGTAGCGGCTAATCCATTATCATTACCAGCGGTTGCTCTGAAAAACAGATGTCCGATATCATAGTTTGCAGCACCAATTACAGAATTGGTTACTGTAATATTTTGATTAAGCATTTGGGCAGCATCAAGCGTATCAAAAGTATCTGTACTGATGAAGAATAAAGCATCAGTATTAGCAATAAGCTGTAATCTAACCGAAATATCTCTTTCAAAAACTTCATTAAGACGCGTAACTGCTAAGTTTACAGCTGCAAGAACGGCTGCTTTTTTCTGAGCATCAGTTCCTGCTCCTACTCCAGCAACTCCAGCGATATATGCCGTATATTCTATAGTTGTTGTGATAGAAAGTCTGTATTTTCTATTAAGACCATCAACTACTGTTTTTTGAGAATTAAGTGCTGCATCTTTTAAATCACTGTCGCCATTGAAAAGACATTCAAATTGGTTTAAAGAAGAAGCCTTTTTTCTGTCATACATCTTATAGACTTTATTGTCTGTAGTATGAGAATCAAGATAGTAAATTCCGCTTTCACTTCTCATCATACCATTAAATCCGAAATAAGGATCTACAGTAAATCTGATTTGTGATGATTTATCTCCTTTTTTATATCCTAAATAAGATTTAATATCAGAATATCTATTCTGAAGGTCAGGATGCATTGTAGATGATTCATAAACCTCATATGTATCAAAACCTCCCTCAATATTTGGGAAGTTCAGAAGAATACCTTTTTGAGAAGGATATAAGCTTCTGTCCGGAGCATTTTTTAACTGATTTTGAATATCAGCTACATTTAATGTGAAAAGAGTATAATCAGAAAGTCTTACATTGTTCTCCCGAACCTCTGTTTCAACTTTAGAAGTCAACTTTTTCCAATTATTTTGCTGTGCAAAGCCTGCTGCAGAAAAAACCAGCAAACTGCTCAGAATGAGTATTTTTTTCTTCATATTTAAAATAATTATTATTACTATTTATTTAAATTTATTAATTTGACACCTGACGGAGCAACTCCGTTTACTCTCAGTATCAATATAGGATTTTTTTGTTTGTTTAGTAAATATTCTTCGTTGCTTATTTCTTTATAATAAACATTCAATACAGAACCTTTCATTTCCATTTTTGTCACTTCCAAATCTCCAAAAGTTTGTTTTTTCATTATTGGCTTTAGCAAAAGAAAAAATTCATTCTCTTCAAGAGTTGGAATAGGCGCAGATCTAGAAAATCTTTTATCTGCTAATTTACCATATAATTTAACGGTTTCGCTAAAGTCTTTTATGATCAGAAAATCGTTTAATTGTACCTCACGATTCAATCTTCTCACCTCAGAAAACTCAACATTACCTTGTGGCTCATTCATTATTGATTCAGCTTTTAATTCATTATTTGCCATAGAAACACTTCTACAACTGAATTCTGCAGAACTAATTAAAAACGACAAAACCAATAAGAAAGTATATTTCATTATTAAAGTCTCAAAAAGCAAAGGTAAATATTATTATATTTCTAATGAATATTTTTTTTTAACATTTTTAACATTTAACATTTTTTTTGTAAAATAACTATAATCATTTTACAAATAACTGATTATGAACAAGATAAAACTTTACCAAAATCATACATTTCTTTTACAAATTTCGGTGGAGATAACCTTATAATTTTACTTCAACAAAAAAATTAATGTTATGAAAAAGTACATCTTATTATTAGCAGCAGCGACCAGTTTCACAATGTGTAAAAAAGGTGAAGCAACAAGTTCCCAATTAGAAAAATCACTAAATTCTGTTGATAGCATGACGACAGATATCAGTGATAAAGCAAAGAACGTAAGCAATGAAGCAGAAGCTGTTTTCGATTCTGCAAGCATTAAAATTAAAGATTTTGAAAAAACAAAAAGCGATGTTACCGAAAAAATAGAATCTACTTCTAAAAGCATTGATTCTCTATCAGACAAAATAGCCAATATGAAGCTGGAGTCTAAAATTGAGAAAAAAGATTCTTTAAACAAAAATTCTGAGAAAATTGTGGTGAACGTTCCGGCACCGAAAATCATTAAAGAAACCAAAATCATTTACAAAGACAAACCAAAAAATGAAAACTACGAACAAATTGTTTCAAAAAACAAAATGACAAAAACCGGACTTCTAGAATTAAAAGTAAATGATGCCGAAACCGCAAAAGAAATCGTAAAAGAACAGGTTAAAAAATACGACGGATTCATAAAAAGTGAAAACATTTCTTTAAATAACAACGACAAAAAAATCGCTTACCTTAAAGTGAGAGTTCCGATTCAAAAGTTTGATTATCTAATGGAAGATTTGAGCTACAACATTGGAGAAATTGAAAATAAAGGAATTGATATCAGCGGTCAGGATTTCGTGAACAACACATTATGTGATGTAGAAATAACTTTATATGGAGACAATGAAAATCTTGCTGTGAAAGAAAAACCTGAAGGTTTCGGAGAGCAATCTCTGGCCGCCGTTTCTTCTGGTTGGAACGTGATTACTTCAATATTCTTATTTATTCTACCTCTTTGGCCATTGTTTTTAATTGCAGGAATTGGTTATTATTTTTACAAAAAGAAAAGCAACAATCTCCCTGGAAATGATTCAAAGTAATTGAGGAAATTTTAATTAAATTTTAAGACCAGATTTAATTTTCGAATTCATATTCATCCTAAATTTGCTTTATCAAAAATTTCAAAAAGAGAAAAAAAATCAAAACGAGATTTAACCTTATAGAAAAATTTGAATCAAAACAATAAAGAAATTAATAGTTTTCATATATTTATTTGTGATTTGGTGTAAAGTAAAAGGCTCTCAATGCGAGAGCCTTTTATGATTATTTCATGTTTACTATTTTATCAACAACATACTTTGTATTTCCTCTCCAAGGCAAAGTTCCGTTATATTCTTTGTAATGAAGATCAAAGGTTTTACCACTGTTGAGTTCCAACTGCTTAAAAATTTCAGGATCCGTTACAGAAAATTCAAACTCATAGCTTGTTACAGTTCCAGTTTTTCCTCTTCCAAAACCTTCCTGAATTAATTTGCCCTCGTATGTTTTAAAAACATAGCCTTTATTAATGGCATAATTCAGATATCCTGATTTTACTCCTTCTCCGAAAACGAAGAAAAATTTATACCAGATAAAAACTCCCACAAGAAGTAAAATTACTCCCAAAGTGATTAACCAAGATTTTTTCATACAAGATATTTAGTGTCTTTAAATTTAAAGAAATTATTTTGCAATACTTCTAGAAATCACAATTCTTTGGATTTCAGAAGTTCCCTCATAAATTTGAGTGATTTTTGCATCTCTCATTAATCTTTCTACGTGATATTCTTTCACATATCCGTATCCACCATGAATCTGAACTGCTTCAATGGTAGTATCCATCGCAACCTGAGAAGAATATAGCTTAGCCATCGCTCCTATTTCAGAAATGTCTTTTCCGGCATCTTTTTCTACAGCCGCTTTAAAACAAAGCATTCTTGCCGCAGTAATCTGAGTGGCCATATCTGCCAATTTGAAAGCAATTGCCTGATGATTGATAATTTCAGTTTTGAAAGCTTTTCTGGTTTTAGCATATTTCAGAGCCATCTCGTAAGCTCCTGAAGCAATTCCTAAAGCCTGAGATGCAATCCCTATTCTACCGCCATTCAAAACAGCCATTGCAAAGTTGAATCCGAAACCGTCTTCACCGATTCTGTTTTCTTTAGGGACTTTTACATTGTTGAAAAGCAAAGAATGCGTATCGCTTCCTCTGATTCCCAATTTGTCTTCTTTTGGTCCGATCTCAAAACCTTCCCAACCTCTTTCTACGATGAAAGCGTTGATTCCTTTATGTTTTTTCTCAGGATCTGTCTGAGCGATTACAATATAATAGGTAGCTGTTCCACCATTTGTGATCCAGTTTTTCACACCATTTAAAAGATAGTAGTCACCTTTGTCTTCTGCTGTTGTTTTTTGAGAAGTCGCATCAGAACCAGCTTCCGGCTCAGATAATGCAAATGCACCGATTACCTGACCGCTTGCTAATGGTGTAAGATATTTTACTTTTTGCTCTTCAGAAGCATATTTTTCTAGTCCGGCACAAACCAATGAGTTATTTACAGACATTACAACTGCTGCAGAAGCATCGATTTTTGCAATCTCCTCCATTGCCAAAACGTAAGAAACGCTATCCATACCGGCACCACCGTACTTAGGATCAACCATCATTCCCAAAAGTCCCATTTCGCCCATTTTCTTCACTTGCTCAGTAGGAAATTTTTGATCACGGTCTCTTTCAATTACTTCTGGTAATAGTTCGTTCTGTGCAAAATCTCTTGCTGCCTGCTGAATCATCAGCTGTTCTTCGGATAAATTAAAGTCCATAAAAATTATAATTAGATGGTCGTAAATTAATACTTTTTAGTCAAATCTGAAAAAAAAATTAACAATTGTGATTTGTAAACAGATTTATGTTATTTTTACAAAAATGCTTATATTTAAAATCCTATATTAAATATTTAACAATTATGACGATCAAAAGATTATTCGATATACCGCACCACGCTTTAGAAAAACTCCCAAATGATGTAATGTTCGCTACAAAACATCAAGGCGAGTGGATAAAGACATCAACTCAGGAGTTTGTAAACCAAGGAAACAAAATTTCCAGAGGCCTTTTGAAACTGGGTATAAAACCTGGTGATAAAATAGCCTTGATTACTACCAATTCCCGTACAGAATGGGCAATCATGGATCTTGGGCTTTCACAAATCGGGGTGGTTTCAGTTCCTGTTTATCCAAGCATTTCACCTGAAGATTATGAGTTTATATTCAATAATGCCGAAATAAAATATTGCTTTGTTTCTGATAAAGAACTTCTGGCTAAAGTAATGAAAATCAAGCACAACGTTGCTTCACTACAAGGTGTTTTCACTTTTGACAACATTTCCGGAGCGGCCAATTGGAAGGAAATTCTCGATTTGGGTGAAGATGATTCTACACAAATGGAGGTAGAAGATCTTTCAAAAGCAATTAATACTCAAGATTTAGCTACTTTAATTTATACTTCCGGAACTACAGGGAAACCGAAAGGTGTAATGCTGACTCACGAGAATATTGTTTCGAATGTTTTGGGATCGCTTCCAAGAATTCCGAGACGAAAAAGTTTAGACTACAAAGACACCAGGGTATTAAGTTTTTTACCGATTTGCCATATTTTTGAGAGAATGCTTTTTTATCTTTTCCAATACAATGGTTTTTCAGTCTATTTCGCTGAAAGCATTGAAAAAATGGGTGAAAATGTAAAAGAAGTCAAACCTCATTATATGAGTGTAGTTCCGAGACTTGTAGAAAAAGTTTATGACAAAATCTATAATACAGGTTCATCAGCAGGCGGATTTAAACAAAAAATATTCTTCTGGGCTTTAAATTTAATTCAGAAAAAGAAAGAAGTTACAAAACCTTCTGGTCTGTCTGAAATTATTGCAGACAAACTGGTTTTCAAAAAATGGAGAGAAGGTTTGGGCGGTGAAATTATCACTTTGGTTTCTGGTTCTGCGGCTTTATCAACAAGATTAAATTTAATGTTCCAAAATGCCGGAATTCCTATTCTTGAAGGATATGGCTTAACGGAAACCTCACCTGTAATTTCGGTAAATTCATTTGGGAAAATGAAAGTGGGAACAGTAGGACATCCGTTGGATAACTTAACCGTAAAAATTCAGGAAGACGGTGAAATTACAGTGAAAGGACCTTCTATATTTAAAGCTTATTTTAAAAACGAAGAACAATCCAAAGAAACTTTCACAGAAGACGGATTTTTCAAAACCGGAGACATCGGACACATCGATAGTGAAGGATTTTTACAAATCACCGATCGTAAAAAGGAAATGTTTAAAACTTCCGGCGGAAAATATATTGCTCCACAAACGATTGAAAATTTGGCAAAAGCTTCCAAGTTTATTGAGCAGATTATGGTAGTCGGTGATGGAGAAAAGATGCCATGCGCATTTGTACAGCCAGATTTTGAATTTGCTAAAAACTGGGCGATGAGAAACAACCTCAACATCGGCTCTAATCCGCAGGAAATTGCAAAAAGCCCTGAACTGAAAGAAAGAATTGAGAAAGAGATCGACGACATCAACGAACACTTAGGAAACTGGGAACAGATAAAAAAAATAGAGCTTACTCCTGAAGTATGGAGCATTGAAGCGGGACTTTTAACTCCTACTCTTAAATTGAAAAGAAAAGCGGTTAAAGAAAAGTTCAAGGATTTGTATGATAAAATGTATGGTCATCATGACTAAAATAGAAAAACCGTTTCAGTTTTTGAAACGGTTTTTTTTGTTCTTAATTTCTACACAAATTCATCATGTTTTACTTTATTGAGAACGATTAAAAATCCACTTTGTCATTCCGGCAGGAATCTAAACACAGAATTAAAACATAACTTAGATTCCTCCGGAATGACAAACGCTTGGTGAAAAATGAATCGAAATAAGTATTGAATAGCAAAAAATACTGTAACAAAAAAACGGCTTCAAAAATTTGAAGCCGTTTCTATTTTTATAAAAAACTCTATATTAAAACTTAATAATAGAATTCATTTTTTCAGTTTCTTCGTTTACCAACTCGTCGTCAACAAGAATTTTTCCTGAATGTTCATCGATAATGATTTTCTTTCTCTGAGCGATTTCCATTTGCTTTTGTGGTGGAATTGTGAAGAAAGATCCTTTCGGAGCACCTCTTTCAAGACCTACTACTGCAAGACCTGTAGAAGAGTTTGTTCTGATTCTGTGGTAAGATGCCAATAATCTTTCGTCGATTTTAGAAGCAAATTCTTCAGATTTTGTGATCAGATAATCTTCTTCTTTTTGAGTTTCAGAAATCAAACCTTCCAATTCTTCTTTTTTGAATTTTAGGTGGTTTTTAAGATTTTCGATTTTAGTATTCAACTCATTCAGAGTTTCTTCTTTATGACCGATTTTAGCACCAAATTCTTTGATTCTTTTGTCAGAAAGCTGAATTTCAAGTTCTTGATATTCGATTTCTTTTCCTAAAGCTTCAAATTCTTTATTGTTTCTTACGTTATCCTGTTGAGATTTGTATTTTTCGATTAAAGATTTCGCATGGTTGATCACTTCATTTTTATTGCTGATCTGATCATTTTGCTCTTTAATCTCTGCATGAAATTTTTCCGCTCTTTTTTCTAGGCCTTCAATCTCGATTTCAAGATCTTCAACTTCGATTGGCAATTCTCCTCTTGTATTTCGGATCTCGTCCAATCTTGAATCGATGATTTGCAAATCGTATAAAGCTCTTAATTTTTCTTCGACTGAAATTTCGGTGATTTTTGCCATATCTATAGGAAATAATTTACTGGGTTTGTTTTTTCACTAGATTTTAAGATTGCAAATGTACTAAATTTTTGTGATAAAATTTCAAATAATTGTTGACTTACCAATTGCTCAGATTCATAATGCCCGATGTCGCAAATCAGCATTTTAGATTCTGCCAGAAAATAATCGTGGTATTTGAGATCTCCTGTAAGGTAAGCGTCACATTTTTTTGAAAGTGCAGACTTTATTCCGCTTGCTCCCGAACCACCCAAAACGCCTACTCTTTTGATTTTCTTTTGATTAAAATCAGAATGTTTGATGATATTTAAATTGAATTTTTCTTTCACAAAACTCAGAAATTCTTTCTCATCCATTTCAGTTTCAAATTCACCGTACATTCCCAAACCTGAATACTGATTTTCATTTTCAAGCTGATATATCTGATGAGCAACTTCTTCGTAAGGATGCGCATCTTTCATTGCGGCCACAATTTGATTTTGTTTAAAAGATTCAAAAATTACAGAAACCATATCTTCTTCAGCATTTTCACGTACATTTTGCTGTCCAGAAAACGGATTTGAACCTTCAATCGGTCTGAATGTTCCTTTTCCTTCTGTCTTAAAACTGCACTCGTCATAAAATCCGATATTTCCAGCTCCGGCAGAGAAAAGCGCTTCTTTTATAGATTCAGAATAGTCTTTCGGAACGTAAACATTTAATTGCTTTAAATTATTTTTTTTAGGTTGAAGAATTTTTAAGTTTTTTAATCCCAAAAGATTACAAATTCCGGCATTTACTCCATAAAAATCATTGTCGAAAGCGGTGTGAATCGCATAGATGGCAACTTTATTTTCGATGGCTTTTAAAATGGCTCTTTCAACATAATTTTTCCCGGTCAGAGATTTTAACCCTGAAAAAATAATCGGATGAAAGCAAACAATCAAGTTACAGTTCTTGTGAATTGCTTCATCCACCACATTTTCTAAAGCATCGTGACATACAAGAATTCCTGATACATTTCTATCCGCCAAACCACATAGAAGTCCCACGTTGTCAAAGTCTTCAGCCTGAGGCATTGCAATGTATTTTTCTATCTCTGCAATTACTTTTTGTATTGTCATATTATTCTGTAAGTTTGTTTACGAAAATAGGGATAATTTGCTAAATTTAAAAAAAACTCTGATCATGGAAAGAGAACATAATCTTGTTCCCGGAGATAAGCTCTGGAAAAGATTCTTGTACCGAATTATTTACCGCTCTGATACTAAGCTCGGAAAATTGTTTGACATTGTTCTGCTTTGTCTTATTTTGGTAAGCACCTTTATCATTATGATGGAGAGTGTGCCGAAACTGGATAAAAAATTTCACATCTATTTTATCATTTCAGAATGGATCATCTCTGTACTTTTTTCTGCAGAATATTTTACGAGAATTGCTGTATTAAAAAACAAGAAACATTATATTTTCAGTTTTTTTGGAATTATTGATTTCCTTTCACTCATTCCTTTCTATCTGAGTTTTCTTTTTCCTGTGACAAAATATTTCCTGATTTTCAGGATGCTGAGAATGCTTAGGGTCTTCCGAGTATTCAATCTTTTAGATTTTATGAATGACGGTTTTGTCATTGTGAGAGCTTTGAAAAACAGTTCGAGAAAAATTTATATTTTCCTTTTATTTTTAATTATATTTTCGGTCATCGTTGGTTCATTGATGTTTATGGTAGAAGGCGGAAGACCTGGTTTTGAAACGATTCCGCAATCAATCTATTGGGCTGTGGTTACGGTGACAACCGTTGGTTATGGTGATGTATCTCCTATCACACCAACGGGTAAATTTTTTGCTGTGATCTTGATGTTAGCTGGTTATTCAATCATTGCAGTGCCAACAGGGATTGTAACTGCTGAAATGAGAAATAAGAGACAAAACCTAGAATTGATTTGTGAACGATGTGGAAATGAAGATATTGACGATGATGCGAGATACTGCAAACAATGTGGCAAGAAATTAGCATAGTATTATTTATCAAATCTATCTATTAATTTAATACCCAAAAAATCATGGAACCACAAAAGAAAAACAGACCCAACAGTTTAGTGATCATCTTATTCGCTTTAGTCATCTTGATGATTATCATCTACTTTATACTTGTGATGTTTTTCCCAACTGTATTTGACCTCATGAATACAGGAGAAATAAAACCAGTTTCACCCAACGAATAAATTTATTTTTTAACATAAAAAAGGTGACAGTCAATTGATTGCCACCTTTTTTTTATTGTTATTAAAATTTTATTTTCTAATAATTTTTAAAGATTGTTTAGAACCATCTTTCATCAATAAACTTAAAATATACATTCCTGATTTTAACTGATCTAAATGAATAAATGAGGTCGGACTTTCAATTGTTTTTAAATTACGCCCCGACAAATCAATTACTGAAACTGATTTGATATTTTTGAAATCTGAAAGGTTAATACCATCAGTAAACGGATTTGGATAAACTTTCACTTTATTTTTTACCTCATCAACTTCTGTAGCCGCTAAAACACCACTTATCATACTTATAGTGAATGTATCTTCTGCTTCATCAATAACTCCATTATAATGTCCTACATTGACATAATATGTTGTTCCGGCAACACTCGCTACAGATAAGATTTCTGTCTCTCCATCACCGGCATCATCTACCGTATCAAAACAATTTAAAGCAGCACAACTTCCTGTGAAAACTCCGATTTGAGGATCAAAATAACTTCCTGCAGGCATTGCAACAATGATATCGACGTTACTGCCATTTCCTACAAATGTAAACCAAGTTCCGTCATTCATTCTATCAGTTGTTCCATTACTACAAGCATTTAAAAAACCAGAGTTATTGGTTGCTCCTAAAGCATCGGACTGTGTATAAGAATATGGAAAAGATGTTGTGGCTAATGCTCCAGAACAAACGTCATTAACAGGTGGTGGCGGAACTGTTCCCACACATATTTCAAAACTATTATTGCTACCTGCACCCGAACCGCTGTAAACTCTCAGATAATAAGTAGAGCCAACAGTCAATCCTGTAACCAAAGAAGATGCAGGATCTGAACACAAAACACTCGTTAAATTTCCGCAAGCTCCGCTGAAAATCTGAAAATCGATATCATCACTAAAATTTGTTCCAATCGAGACAATATTATTTAGTGAAATTTTGTGCGTGGTTGCAGTTGCGACAAATTTAAACCAAACATCATCATCCGGATTTCCAAAACATGAACCAGCAGTTACTCCAGAATCAGTTGCACCTAATGTATATCCCTGAGCAAAAGCAGTACAGCTGGCATTTGGATTAACAGTTAAAGTAGCTGCATTAGAACATTCATCGTTTGCAGGCTGTCCGGGAGTAGTTCTGAACATAGTTGTTGAGCACCCCTGTGATTCTCCTGCGGTATTCACAGCAGTTACTTTTAAATAATACACTGTGTTTACAGATAAAGTTTGAGGAACCGTAAAACTTGTTGCACTTACAGACTGCTGATTGACTACATCGGAAGCCCCCATCGTTGTTCCAACTGATACTTTATAACTTGTTGCCCCAGGAACTGCGTTCCATTCAACCGTTGGTGACAAAGGTATGTATACCGCATTATTGAGAGGATAGGCAACATCTGGACATGCAATCGTTGAGCCTGCAATCAACCCCGTAAAAGTGATTACCGATTTTTGATCGGTTAGAGATCCGGCCGGTGGAAATGATGGATTTGGATTGATATTATCATCTGAATAAAAAAGAACAGAGTTTACACTTGAATAATACCCATAAAATGCATCATCAAAACCATTAATATCATAATTGGGAGTATTTTCTTTCACAGCAACAACCAGATTTCCAATATTGTTATAAAGAAATGGTACCGGAAAAGTGACCGTCACGACTCCATTTACATTATTAACCGTTCCGGAAAAAACTTGATTTAGTTGCGATACAGGAATCCAATCTGCTGTTGAAGAGAAATTGGTTTTTGTAGTAGTTCCCAGATAAATTACCCAGCTGGAAGAGTTAGTAATAGTAGAATTTGGGTTTAAATAAAATTTAAGTCCTGAAATATTACCTGCAGCATTGGTATTGATTTCATTTTTTGTAAATATTTGCTGAACATAAGAATATCCAAAGTATGTACTGACCGGAGCAGGCCCGACCGTTGTACTACCTCCACCCAAAGTAATTTGAGCGTTCAGAAATATGCTTAAAAAGAAATAACTAAAAAGTAAAAGTTTTTTCACAAATCAATAAATTTAAAATATTAACTGTAAATTTATAACAATTTAATGATTACGCCTTTAAATTTTTAATAATAAAACATTACATTCGCAAAACATTCAATTTAAATTTCATATACTTTTTCGAATACATCGTTAATATACAATAAACTGTAATTTCAATTGATTTTCTAAACATTTTACAAAAAAATAGCGATCTCAATGACCGCTATTAATATCAACAAATTAAATAAATTTATTTCTTAATTGCTTTGATTGTTTGTTGAGAACCGTCGTTCATATTCAGAACAACCATATACAGACCAGATTTCAATCCTCCTAACTGAAGAGCCGAGCTTGGTTTTTCAATAGTTTTCACTACTCTACCAGCAATATCAATAACTGAAATGGATTTTACATTCTTCACATCTGAAATGTTCAACACATCTGCAAATGGGTTTGGATATGCTGTAAGCTTATTGTTTTTAACTTGAGCAGCATCCGAAGTAGCTAAAACACTTGCGTCATAAGCTGAAATATTGAAAGCACCATCACCACTTGTAGCAGTACCAAATTTCCAAACACTTATATATAGTGTAGCACCTGGTGTTTGAGACGTTAGTTCTAACTTAGAGAAAGCATCAGTACCAGTATCATCATCACATCCAAGAGAAGTTGCACCAGTACAATCTGAAAACACCGAAATAACTGTGTCAGTTAATGAAGAACCCGCAACACCAGCAGTCTCAATAGTTAAACTACCCGAGGCAGGAACCACCACTTTATACCACACATTGCCTCCGACATTAGAAGGCGTAAATAAGCAAGACGCAGTTAATGCAGGAGTATTGGTAGAAGCAGATGTTGATCCAGAAATTGCATTCTGAGCAAAATTCGATCCCAAAGTTAACATCACCGCATTTGCACAATCATCATTTGCAGGTGGAGCCATTGTGGTAAATGAAATCTCAGAACACCCTACAGCATCTCCTACAGCATTGTAAGGAGTAATGGTTGCATAGTACACAGTACTTGCGTTTAGGTTTCCAGTTATGTTATATGTTATTACATTACCTGCATCTACATTATTTACTATATCACTTCCTCCGGTGGTTGTCCCTACCTTTACCTTATATCCAGTAGCTGAAGCTACTGAAGTCCAATTTAAGATGCCATCTACATTTACACCAACAGCCCCGTTTGTAGGAGTAGTAAAAGATGTACATGTTGGCACAACAGTTGGGGCAGAATCTACTTTAAAAGTATCAGCATAGATTTGCCACTGATCCGTATCGGTCGCATGAATAGCTACATAGACCGTCTGCCCAACATAGGCAGATAAACTAAAGGTTTTTTCAGTCCATACACTTGGTGCTTTTTGAGTAGCTTGAAGTACTGTTGTAAACGCAGGTTTTGTTTGATCTGTAGTTGAAAGCAAAACTTCATAATTTTCAAGAAAGGTAGAAGATCTTGACTTTACAAAAAAAGAAAGCCGATCACTTACACCTGCGGTTACAGTAATCGCTTTTGTAATTAAATAATCATCATGCGCTGTTGCATCATACGTAAGCGTAGCAACATTTGTAGGTGTTTGTGCAGAACCAAAATCAGGAACGCCAAAAACCCAACCATTAGCCCCTCCATCATTTATAACCGCCCACCCTGCTGGCAACGTCGTCCCCGCATCAAAGTTCTCTGTCCATTGTGAAAATCCCAAAAAAGGAATTAAGAGAAAAAATAATGTTTTTTTTCATTTTGTTTTGTTTTAAAATTTACACTAATTTACAATTATTTCATTAAAATAAAATATAAAATATCATATAAATTAAATTTCAACCATACAAAAATGCATTTAAAAGAATAATATTCATATTAAAATCAGAATCCATAACGAAAATAAAATATCAAATAATAATCATTTTAAATCAATACAGTAAAATAATTTATTAATAATCTATTATTTATAATTATAAATCATTTTAAATTACTAGTATTTTAATAAAAAATAGCGACCAAAATTGGTCGCTATCATAATTTAAAGTTTATAATTGATTATTTTTTGATTGCTTTGATTGTCTGTCTAGAACCATCATTCATATTTAAAATAACCATATACAGACCAGATTTCAATTCTCCTAACTGAAGAGCCGAGCTTGGTTTTTCTATAGTTTTCACTATTCTACCAGCAATATCAATAACTGAAATGGATTTTACATTTTTCACATCTGAAATGTTCAACACATCTGCAAATGGGTTTGGATATGCTTTAAGCTTACTGCTAGTTTGTGAAATTTCTGAAGTTGATAAATTTATAGATTCCACAGAGAAATTATCTATAAAGAATTCATAATCTTCAAGATCATCTATAGCACCATCGGAACCTAAAAATGCAAAGACAGTATTTGCACTTGTGTATCCTGTAAGATCCAGAGAATACTGTGTTGAAACGTTAGATGGTGCATTAGCAGCATTCCACGTTTGTAGTACAGCCCAAGTAATACCACCATCTTGAGAGGCTAAAAACTGGACAATATCATCAGATCCCATTGCAGAAGAAGTTGTATCAAAAAATTCCGTGATACCAATGTCAAACTTAACCTTATACCCACCACCAGTTAGATTGAATGGAATAGTTTTTAACCAACCAATATTATCCTGATCATAAAGATTAATCACCGCAGAATTACTATTTGAACTAGAGTTTAAAAAATCACCAGAATACCAATATTCACCTGTACCTGTAGGACCAGTAGTTGCATCACCATCTGAAGCCTGTGACCAACAAGAGGTAGGAAATAGACCAAAATCATATGTATAATTAGGAACTACAGCATTAGAAGAACAAATAGTAACAAAACTCCATACTTCACAATTAAGAGAAGTTGTAATAGTAGAGCTGTATGCATTAACTGTGAAAAAATATTCTGTAGAATTAGAAAGTGGCGTCACAAAAGTATATGTTAAAACATTTCCTAAATCAATATTGTTTAAAATATCATTTCCACCAGCAGTTGTACCCACAGTTAATCTATAACCTGTAGCCGTAGGCAAGGCATCCCATGAGATCGTTGGAGTAACAGACTCATCTGTAGCTCCGTCAGACGGAGAAATGACATCGGGACAGAATGAAGATGTCATAAAGGAAGAACCGGCCGACCACGGACTTTGATCTGTAGTAGTACAAAGTGATCTAACCCAATAATAATAAACGGTACTCGGAAGTAATTGGCTTAAATTAGCACTAGTAGATGTTGTAGCTGTACCTACACCGGCTGGAGGAGGAGTATTTGTAGTGGAGTAATAATAAAGATACCCATTAGTCGGTGCGGCATTAAAAGGCAACCAAGAAATTGTAGCACCTGTAGTAGTAATATTACTTGAGGCTAAATCAATTGGTCCAAGACAGCTTGGTGCTGCTGTAACAACCACCGTATAATCATGAGCCTCGCCAAAGCCATCAGTATTACATGGTATAGGATCGCTAGAATACCTATCCCCCACTCTCATCCTATATGTTCCTGGAGTTGCAGTAACAGGTATCATTATACTTCCATTAGTAATAGAATTAGCTCCACTACCTGTGCTACTGTTTTGAGCAACTAATTCTGGTGCTGCATCTGTAAAGACACCGTCATTATTCAAATCTACCCAAATTCTCACATTTTGGGTTTGATAACCATGGGTGACTGAATAAGAATACCCGACACCGGCTTGTAAAGTTATCGACTGCGCTGTGTAATCACCATAAGAATCTATCGAGCATCCTGTATTTTGATGATTGAAAGAAGCAAAGGGTATAGCAAATGAATTAATCTGATCACCATCATCACACCCATTCTCATATTCAGGAATACAGTAAGTTTGTGAATAACCAGATACAAAGCTTAAAACAGTTAAACTTAATAATAGAATTTTTCTCATATCGTAAATTATTTTGTAATTTAATTACTAATTTATTAAAAAATATCATCACTTTTCATGAAAAACATATATATATTTAAAAAAAATAGAGACTGAAAACAAATCCAGTCTCTACTTCTATTTAAATTTAAAGTTGATTATTTTTTGATCGCTTTGATTGTCTGTCTAGAACCATCATTCATATTTAAAATAACCATATACATACCTGAATTCAATTCTCTTAATTGAAGAGACGTACTTGGTTTATCTATAGTTTTCACTACTCTACCAGCAATATCAACAATTGAGATGGATTTTACATTCTTCACATCTGAAATGTTTAATACATCAGCAAATGGGTTAGGGAATGCTTTTACTTTGTCATTTTTAACAATATCAGCTGTTCCTAAAACTGTACAATCTTGAGTAATAGCTAGCGAGTAATCTCCCATTTGCGCCGCATCATAGCTACTAAATAAAACATAATAAGTAGTACCTGCCACCCCATTAAAGGTAAGTTTTGGAGCATTATAAAGTGTTACTGTACATCCTGAATCCGCATAACCAACACCGTCAGTATTTGCAAAACAAGTAAGAGAAGCACAGCTTCCAGTATAAACCCTTAAATAAGAATCAAACTTAGACCCACAAGCATCAATCGTTATTGGACCATTAGCAACCGCCGTAACTGTATACCAAACACCTTTATAATTTGCTGTTGTAGTTGTAGCACCACAAGTAGAAGTTGGTAATGTTTCATCTGCAGCCAAAGCATTATTTCCTGTTATGGTGCCTCCACAAGCAATTGCAGTTGC
Source organism: Chryseobacterium sp. C-71 (assembly GCF_020911865.1). Classification (NCBI taxonomy): domain Bacteria; kingdom Pseudomonadati; phylum Bacteroidota; class Flavobacteriia; order Flavobacteriales; family Weeksellaceae; genus Chryseobacterium; species Chryseobacterium sp. C-71. Next base: position 4,059,502 of record NZ_CP087131.1, on the reverse strand, counting down.
AGTTGCACACGTATCATTAGTAGGCACAACAGGTGTAGATACAGCAATTGTGAAGTTAGAAGTTACACCTACAGTTGCACTCGTAGAATAAATTCTCACATAATAAGTATTACCCACTGTAAGAGCAGGGAGCAATATATTTGAATTACCATAAGCACCTGAGAAACATGCTACAGCCACTAAGCTTCCACATGAACCAGAATAAACTTGGGTTGCAGTAGCGTTATCAGAATACAATACAGTTACTAAATGTGTTGCAGATGTTGCTGTAAAGCTATACCAAACATCATCGTTAATACTTGTTGCCGAACAAGTGGGAGCAGTTCCTGTACTTTGTGTTGCACTTACCGTAGTTCCAGCAACCGGAGTTGTATTTGGTGTAACTATTATTGCACCTGCACAATCGTCATTTATTGGAGGAGGAGGTGTTGTAGTAACACAAATATTAAATGTATTTGCATTTGCAAGTGATCCTGTAGCATTATTATATACTCTTACAAAATAAGTATTCCCTACCGTTAATCCTGTCAATGCTGCAGGAGAAGCCGAAGTTGTATCACAAAGTACACTTGTTAAAGCACCACAAGCACCTGAAAGAACTTGAAGGTTCAATGCCGTACTTGATGTAGTTCCTACAGAAACCACATTAGATAAAGTAACGGTATGCGCCGTACTTGTTGCAACAAAAGAATACCAAACATCATCATCTGCAACTCCGGTACATGGAGCAAGCGCATCAACAGAAGCAGTTGCGTTAAATGTAGTTCCAGACACAGTTGCTACACAAATTGCATTAGCACTTGAAGTCAATACTACAGCATTAGCACAGTTGTCATTTGCTGGAGGCGGAGGTAGCGTTCCAACACAAATATCAAATGATGCAACAGTTGTTGCTGTTGATGTTAAAGTCCATACTCTTACTTTATATTCTTGACCAACTGTTAATCCAGTTAAATCCATTGTATTAGGATCACTACATAGAACTTGCACTAAACTTCCACAAGCACCACTATAAGCAGCCATTGCCATATCAGTAGTTCCAGATACGTTAGAAAGTATAACTCTGTGAGCAACACTCGTTGCTGTAAATTTAAACCAAACATCATCATTAGTACCCGTTGCCGCACAAGTAGGCGCAGTCTCTGTAGAAGCTGTTGCACTTTGGGTATTACCCGAAGTTACAGCTCCACATAAAAGGTCTGGGTTTACTGTCAAAGCTATAGCACCTGCACAATCATCGTTTACCGGTGGCGGAGGTAGAGTTCCAACACAAATATCAAATGTTGCGTTAGTTGTTGCTGTTGCAGTATAAGTCCATACCCTCACTTTATATTCTTGACCAACTGTTAATCCCGTTACATTCATAGTATTAGGATCACTACATTGTACACTTACTAAACTTCCGCAATTACCACTATAGATAGCCATTGCCATATCTGTAGATCCTGACACATTGGAAATTACAATCCTATGAGCAGTATTAGTTGCTGTAAATTTAAACCAAACATCATCATTAGTACCCGTTGCCGCACAAGTCGCTGCAATTTCTGCTGAAGGAGTTCCTCCAACCGTTGTTCCTGAAGTTTTTACGCCACATAAGTAATCAGGATTAACTGTTAATGTCACAGCATTTACACAATCATCATTTGCAGGTGGTGGTGGTGGTGGTGGGCTCGTAAACGACCAAACATTAGAATTGCAACCTGTTGCCTCAGCAGCACCACTCACAGGAACCACATACCAATAATATGGCGTATTGTAATTCGTAAGAGTAGCAGTATAAGAAGTAGTAGGTGCAGTCACAGTACTTGCTAAAGTTGTAGGTGGGTTTGTTGTTCCAAAATAAACTTTATAACCTGTTGGTGCTACTCCTGTTGTTGGTGCAGTCCATGTTAAGCTAGGACTTAATGTATTTACAGTTGAGCCATTCGAAGGCGCTGTTAAGGTAGCGCATGCTGGAGGAGGTGTAATATTAAGAGTAAATGCACCACAATTAGGTGTTGGCCAAGTATCAACAATTATATAATATGTTCCATTTGTCGGAAAAGTTATTCCGCCACTAGCCGTAGTACCACTGCTAGTTTTAACACTTCCAATGCTATTCGCAAGAGTAGGTGCACATGCAGAATGCACAGAAGCTACTTTCCATGTTGCAGCTCCTCCTAAAGCAAAACCTAATGTAATTGGAGCATTCGTTATCTCAATTGAATAAACATAATCTTCACCACCACCGTAATCCGAAGTAAAAGTTCCAGCAGCATAATCATTCCCCGTTCCGCAAGTAGTTTGAGCACCACTGGAAAACGGGAGACTGGTAATAGGAATCGCATCCACACAGGTATTTTGAGCACTGAAATTCACAGACACACAAAAAACCATCATTAAAAAAAATAATTGTAGTTTTCTCATACTTAGTTAAATTAAAATTAGAGGGTGAAATTACTAAATATTTGCATTACAAATCAAAAAATATCTTAATTTTTTATACAAAAATTCTTAAAACCCTTTAAATAATTAAATAATTATTAAACATACATTTAATTATTTTTAAACTTAAACATACATAAAAATATAAATTATTCATACACAATAACTTAAATTAAAAAAAAATTAATCAATAAAATTTGAATTATTGATTTCTCACCAATTTATAATTATTACAAACTAAAAAAGTGACTAAAAAGCCACTTTTTATCATTTTTAAATTGTAATCATTTAGTTAAGATAAAACTCATATTTATTCAACAATTGAATTTCTTTAATCAAATCTCCATTTAAATCAACAGAATATCTCATTGATTGTAATTCCATATCTGAATTTTCTTCTGAATTTTTGATTAAAAATTTGAATTTTTGATTTCCTTTATTTTGATCGAGAACATTTCTGAAAAACTCTAAATCTTCTCTCCTGAAATCCATCACATCCATAACCAGCGAAATACTTTTTGCATACTTTTCAAATGCTTCCTGAAGTTCGATAACATCAACTACATTGACGAAAACACGCCCATCTTTTACCTGGGCAAATTTTATCTTTAATATAACGAAACGCTGAACTTCCAATTTCTCTTTCAGACGCATATAATCCCGGTCGCCTAACCTGAAAGAATATGAGCCGGAATAATCTTCCACAGTTAAGAATGCCACTTTTTCGCCACTTTTAAAACCATCTTTCACTACATATTCCGTTATCAAACCAGCAACAGTATATTCTTTTCCGCTACCGCCATTTTCTCTTTCTTTCTGAAGGGTTTTCCAATCTTTCTTTTTTTCTTCAAATAATTCCGGAGGTTTGTTGGCAAAAGCCTGTTCCTTATAAGCATCAACCTCATCCAGATTTAAAAATCCAAAATTTCCTTTTGGTTCTGCTTTTTTTGTAACTTCTTCTATGATTTCTTCTTCACCGGCAACAATATCATCTGAAATAATCTCTGTAATATCTATCGTTTCATCTTTATCGTCTGCTTCCAAGATCGGAACAACTTCATCGATTACTACTTTTACCTCATCTTCTTTTTCAAGAACCGCTTTTTTAGAAAGCTTACCCTGCATAAACTGGTAATGATATTTAAATTCATCGAGCGGATGTGCAGAAAGATAGAACCCGATGATTTCTTTTTCTTTATTTAATTTATGCATGTTTGGCCATTCCGGACAAGGCAATAATTTGGGTTGCTCTATTTGAACTTCTTCCGCAAAATCAGCAAAAAGAGAATTTTCCATCTCATTTTTACTCTCCTGAAAACTTTGTCCGTATCTGATTAATCGCTCCAGATTTGTTCTTCCCGCCATATCAATGTCAAAATACTGACCTCTGTGATACATATTAAACTCATCAAAAGCTCCAGCCAAAACCAAACTTTCCGCCACTCTTTTATTCATTTGAGACGGTAAGATCCTTTCAAAAAAATCATAAATGTTTTTAAATCTTCCATTTGCTCTTTCTTTCGTAATCCCTTCGCTCGGCCCTTCTCCGATTCCTTTTATTGCCCCCAATCCAAAGCGGATCTGCCCTTTTTCATTTACCGAAAATTTATAGTGAGATTCATTCACATCCGGTCCCAAAACATCAACGCCAATACTTTTACAATCTTCCATAAACATGGTAATCGATTCTGTATTGTTAATATTGTTACTCATTACACTCGCCATATATTCTGCGGGATAATTTGCCTTTAAGTATGCCGTTTGATAAGCAATCAGAGCATAACAGGTCGAGTGGGATTTGTTAAAAGCATATTCTGCAAAGGCTTTCCAGTCATTCCATATTTTTTCTAAAGGTCCTTCATCAAGGTTATTTTTTCTACCGCCTTCGATGAATTTCGGGTACATTTTATTCAGAACTTCGATCTGTTTTTTACCCATCGCCTTTCTCAAAGTATCGGCTTCACCTTTTGTAAAATTGGCTAATTTTTGAGACAAAAGCATTACCTGTTCCTGATAAACGGTAATTCCGTAGGTTTCTTTTAAATATTCTTCAGTTTCCGGTAAGTCATAAATAATTTCTTCAATTCCGTGCTTTCTGTTGATAAAATTTGGAATATACTTGATGGGGCCAGGGCGATACAGTGCGTTCATGGCAATCAAATCGGCAAAAACAGTTGGCTTCAGTTCACGCATATACTTTTGCATTCCCGGACTTTCATATTGGAAAATCCCAACCGTTCTCCCTTCTTTAAACAATTGATAGGTTTTGGCATCATCCAGCGGAATCTCATCAGGATTGATATCAATGTTATGCCTTTGCTTTACAAGTTTTAATGCATCTTTAATAATTGTCAGTGTTCTTAGACCCAAAAAGTCCATCTTCAGAAGCCCTGCGCTTTCCGCCACCGAGTTGTCAAACTGAGAAACCAAAATATCAGCATCTTTTGCCGCAATCGTTACCGGAACCAGATTACTGACATCTTCGGGCGTAATAATTACACCACAAGCATGAATTCCTGTATTTCTGATACAACCTTCCATCTTTTTGGCACTTGCCAAAACATCGTGACGGTTATCATCAGGTGTATTAAGAACATACTTCATCTCATCGACAAGCTGCTGTTCTTCGGGTTTTAGCTTATCATATTTAGATAAAGCTTTCGCAATATTCATCCCCGGACTTGGAGGAATTAATTTCGCAATATTATTGGTATCAGGAATTGGAAGATCTAAAACTCTTCCGGCATCTTTAATAGCCGATTTTCCACCCAAAACTGAATATGTGATAATCTGCGCTACTTGATTTTTCCCGTATTTTTCAACAACCCATTTGATGATTTTATCACGACCTTCATCGTCAAAATCGATGTCAATATCGGGCATTGAAATCCTTTCAGGGTTCAGGAATCTCTCAAATAGGAGATCATATTTAATGGGATCAACATTGGTAATTCCTGTGCAGTAAGCCACTACGGAACCCGCTGCAGAACCACGACCGGGTCCTACCCAAACCCCCATATTTCGGGCTTCGTTACAGAAATCCTGTACAATCAAAAAGTAACCCGGATACCCTGTGTTGGCAACTACTTCCAGTTCAAAATCCAGACGTTCTTTGATTTCGTCAGTAATTCCTGTTTCTGTATATCTTTTTTTAGCACCTTCATAAGTAAGATGTGTCAAATACGCCATCTCGCCACGTTTTCCGCCATCAATTTCATCTTCTGGATGAATAAATTCATCTGGAATATCAAATTTAGGCAAGAGAACATCTCTTTTTAAAGTATAAGGACTGAATTTTGCCGTAAACTCTTCGTATGCATCAAACGCATCAGGGTAATTCAGAAAAGTCTCCTTGATTTCGTGGGCATTTTTAATATAATATTCGCCGCTAGCCAATCCTCTTCTTTTCCCGAAACCTTTTCCTACAGGTGTTGTCAGCTTTTCACCATCTTTTATACAGCTTACAATATCCTGAATATTAGAATCGTCTTTATTGGTGTAATAGGTTTGATTTTGTGCTAAAATTTTAACGTTATACTTATCTGCAAAATGTAAAAGAACATCATTCAAATGCTCCTCTTCAGGAAGTTTATGATTTTGAATCTGCACATAAAAATCATCTTTAAAAGTATCTTTCCACCATTTGAAAAGCTCCTCGCCTTTTTGCTCACCAGTATTTAAAATGGCATCTGGAATATCTCCGTTGATTCCTGAAGTCAAAGCGATTAATCCTTCTTTATATTCAGCAATCAATTCACGGCTGATCCTCGGAACTCCGAAATAGAAGCCTTTTAAAAATCCGATACTTGAAAGTTTGGCTAAATTTTTATATCCGTTGAAATCTTTTGCCAGTAAAACAACCTGTGTTCTTCTATCCGGATCATCTTTGGTAAACTGCTTCTGTTCATAACGGTCTGATATAAAAAATTCACAACCTACGACAGGAATTAAAGGTTCTGAAAGAGGTTCGATTTCATTAAATTCCGTTCCGTTTTCTTCAGCTTCCTGTTTTTTAGCTAAAAATTCTTTATGCTTTTTTGAACGATCAGAGTTGGTAGACTCAACAGCAGAAACGAATTTGAAAGCTCCCATCATATTCCCCAGATCTACCATTCCAACTGCCGGAAATTGATCTTCAGTAGCTTTATTAATTAAGTCATTAATGCTTGAAGTTGCCGTTAATGTTGAAAAAACACTTTTATTATCGAAATTGAAATATCTACCTAAATCAATATCATCAATACTACCAACATCGGATTGCTTTTTCTTATTGTTAAAATCAGCAACCTGTCTTCTGATAATAATTCCAAAAGGTTTTATCGGATTTGGATGCAGCGTTTTAAAATAAGCAAGCTGATCCTCCGAAGTTTTTAAAACCTCAGCGGGAATAATTCCGATACGCATCATTTCGAAGAAAACCTGAGCAGTTGCATTTACGTCGGCTGCTGCATTATGAGCTTCGTCAAATTTATGACCGTACAATTTTTCATATAATTCTTCCAATTTGGGAGATTTATATCTTCCTCCTCTTCCACCGCCAAGCTGACAATAATCTGTTCCCAGAATCATCGTGTCGGCTTTTGGCTTTTGCTGAAGATTATCCTGAATATTTTTTCTGAAAAATTCAGCTCCAACGATGTTGTAATCGAACTCTACATTGTGTCCAGAAACTACTCTTACGCGCTCTAAAACTTTAGAAAACTCTTCTAAAATTTCTTGCAGATCACGGCCTTCTTCATTGGCAATTTTGGTTGTAATCCCGTGAATTCTTGCAGCATTAAATGGTATATCATAACCTTCCGGTTTAATTATATAATCTTGATTTTCAAGCAAATTACCGTCATCATCATGCAGTTGCCAGGCAATCTGAACCATTCTTGGCCAGTTGTCTGAATCTGAAAGCGGTGCATTGAAATTTTTCGGTAAACCTGTGGTTTCTGTGTCAAAAACTAAATACATGTATTTTTTTCTAACTTTTTAATGAGAAAATAGTCAGTAAAGTTACTGCATTTTTTTGTTTTTTAATGAGTTTTTGGAAATTGATATTAACTATAAACTGAATCATTTTTCCTGAAATAATGTTTAAAATTTCATTATTTCAATTATTTAATGAACTAACATTCAAATAATTGATTCAACTACCTATCAATTGTTAGGCTTTTATTTTTTGAAATCCAAATTATGTTTATCTTTGCTTTCTATGGAAAATACACTTCACGAAAAAGTTTCACAGGATATTTTACTTAAAGCTTATAACCACATGATGCTTGCCAAAGCAATGGCAGACATCTACGAAGAAAACAGAAATGTTTGTAAATATGTACACAGTACTTCAAGAGGGCATGAAGCGATTCAGTTGGCCACTGCTTATCAGTTGAAAAAAGAAGACTGGGTTTCTCCATATTACAGAGATGAAAGTATTTTGTTGGGAATTGGTTTTGAGCCTTATCAATTGATGCTTCAATTGCTGGCTAAAGCTGATGACCCTTTTTCAGGTGGAAGATCGTATTATTCTCACCCTTCGAGCAGAAACGAAAATATGCCGAAGATCATCCACCAAAGTTCCGCGACCGGAATGCAGACCATTCCTACAACAGGCGTTGCACAAGGAATCAAATATATTCAGGATTTTAATTTAGAACAATTTGAAAATAATCCTGTCGTAATCTGCAGTTTGGGAGATAATTCTGTAACGGAAGGCGAAGTAAGTGAAGCTCTTCAGTTTGCTGCCTTACACCAACTTCCTATTATTTTCTTGGTTCAGGATAACGAATGGGGAATTTCTGTAACCAAAGAAGAAGCTAGAACTTGTGACGCTTATGATTTCGTTGCCGGATTTGAAGGTTTAGGAAGAATGAGAGTTGACGGAACCGATTTTGTTGAAAGTTTTGACATAATGAAAAAAGCTGTTGATTTCGTGAGAACCGAAAGAAAACCTTTGGTTGTCTGCGCAAAAACAGTTTTGATTGGTCATCATACTTCGGGAGTGAGAAGAGAATTCTATAGAGATGAAGAAGATTTAACCAAACACAGAGCAAAAGATCCGGGAGAAATCCTTCGAAATCAATTGCTTGAATCTGGTACAGACGAAGAATTATTAAAGCAAATCACAAAAAAGGCAAGATTGGAAGCTGAGGAAGCATTCGAAAGAGCGCAAAAAGCCGAAGATCCGAAGCCTGAAACCGTGATGCAACATATTTTCGCACCTACTCCGATTACGGAAGAAGTGGGAACGCGCGAACCTGAAGGTGGCGAAAAAATCGTAATGGTTGATGCAGCCATTCACGCCATCCAGGAAATTATGTGGAAACATCCTGAAGCATTGTTGTACGGACAAGATGTTGGCGAAAGAATCGGTGGAGTTTTCCGTGAGACGGTGACTTTAGGTAAAAAATTCGGAAGCAAAAGAGTTTTCAATACAGCCATTCAGGAAGCGTATATCATTGGTTCTACAACCGGAATGAGCGCAGTTGGTTTGAAGCCAATTGTTGAGGTTCAGTTTGCCGATTATATTTATCCTGGGATCAACCAATTGATTACGGAAATTTCAAAATCAAATTATTTAAGCAACGGGAAGTTTCCTGTAAGCAATATCATCAGGGTTCCGATTGGAGCTTACGGTGGTGGCGGACCTTACCATAGTGGAAGTGTTGAAAGTATTTTAGCCAACATTAAAGGAATTAAAATCGCTTATCCAAGCAACGCAGCCGATTTTAAAGGTTTATTGAAAGCAGCTTACTACGACCCAAATCCGGTTGTGATGTTGGAGCATAAAGGTTTATACTGGAGCAAAGTCCCGGGAACTGAAGATGCAAAAACCATAGAACCAGCAGAAGATTACATTTTACCTTTCGGAAAAGGAAAAATCGTTATAGAAGCTGACGAAAATGAGATTAAAAAAGGAAACACAGTTGTCGTAGTCACTTACGGAATGGGTGTTTATTGGGCAAAAGAAGCTGTAAAAAACTTCGGTGGTAAAGTAGAAGTAATAGATTTGAGAACCATTATTCCATTGGATGAAGAATTGGTTTTTGAAAGAGTAAAAGCACACGGAAAATGTATCGTTTTAACTGAAGAACAATTGAATAATTCTTTCGCTGAAGCTTTTGCACATAGAATTTCTAAGAATTGCTTTAAATATCTTGACGCTCCTGTAGAAACGATGGGATCGCTTGATACTCCCGCAGTTCCGATCAATTTAATTTTAGAAAAGGAAATGCTTCCGAATGCTGAAAAGCTATCGAAGAAGATCGACGAAATGTTGAAATATTAAAAATTAAAACCTCTAAAATATTTTTAGAGGTTTTTTTGTACGTTTTTTGTTAACTTGGATTTATTAATTCATTAAAATGATCACAACAAAATATTTCAATTACAAACAGATTGCGAATCTTGCAGGGATGCATCTTATCTGGCTAACTGCATGGAGCACATTTGTCGCTGCCATATATTACTTTTTCGAATGGCAATGGATGACAATTCCTCTCGTACCACTTACTTTGGTAGGTACGGCAGTTGCATTTTTCGTTGGTTTTAAAAGTAATCAGGCGTATGACCGACTTTGGGAAGCAAGAAAAATTTGGGGTGCTATTGTCAACTCCAGCCGATCATTCACATCAATGTTGTATGCTTTTGATACCGAAAAAGGCGAAATGCATTACATTAAAGACTTTAAAAAACAATTGGTCTACCGTCACATTGCGTGGTTGTATACCTTGAGAGAGCAGCTCTTAATACCGACAGAATGGGAACACATGAGTCTTGACCGACATTTCGGAGAAATTAATACCAAAAGAAACCGCTTGATAAAAGCAGGTTTTCCTGATTATGTAAGAACGCACCTTTTTCAACAAAAATACCTTTCGGAAGATGAATTGAAAGTACAGGAAGATTATAAAAATTTTGCAACTTTTCTTAATTCAAAACAGGCAAAAGATTTAAATTATTTAAAAAATAAAAAAGTTATCACAGACTTTGATCAGATGCAGCTTCAAAATTGTCTGAATGATTTTTATGATTATCAAGGACAGGCAGAAAGAATTAAAAAATTCCCTTCTCCAAGGCAGTTTGCCAATTCAGGATTTATCTTTATTGTTATTTTCATTATCCTTTTGCCACTAGGTTTAGTAAGTGAATTTAGTAAATTGGGGGATTGGGGAATCTGGACGTGTATTCCGTTCTGTGTGATTGTTGGGTGGATTTATATCATTATGGAACTCGTCGGTGATTATTCTGAAAACCCTTTCGGTGGATTAATGTTTGACATTCCAATGCTGTCGATTTGCCGAACTATTGAGATCGACCTTCTTCAAATGATCGGTGAACATGAAGACCTTCCGGAACCGATAGCTTCTAAAAATGGAGTTTTAGTTTAAATAAATTATAAAACCAATTCGGTCGTATTTTTCACTTCAGAAATAGTGAACGAACTTTGGGTACTCGCAATATGCTGAATTGTGGTAAGCTTAGTAAGCATAAAATTGCGGTAATCTTCCATGTCTTTCACACAAATTTTTAGAATATAATCGTAATCACCACTTACATGAAAGCATTCCGTCACCTCATCTAAAGTCATCACTTCTTTTTCAAAACGAAGTACGTATTCTTTTTTATGCTGAGTCAATTTCACATGACAAAGAATAATGAAGTTTTTATCAATTTTTGTTTTATCTAAAATGGCCACATATTTTGAAATTACTCCGTTGTTTTCAAGTTTTCTAACACGTTCATAAACTGCAGTAATTGACAAACCGAGTTTGTAAGACAGCTCTTTGGTGGTTTGCTTACAGTCTTGTTGTAGAAAAAGCAGCAGTTTTTTATCTGTTTCGTCAAATTGCATAGAAAATTTTTTGGTTAAATTTATTAAATTTAAATTGAATAGACTTTTTATCATCAAAATTTAATTTTTATAGATTTAAAATCTAAATAATGAATTATATGTTGTAATAAAATATAAAATGATCCACTTTTAAAACAAAAAAATATGGATAATTTTAATGCAGCAAACGAAATACAGGATTTGCAATATTTTGGAGAATTTGGAGGAGTAAATCCATCAATCTCAGACAGCTCTACCTATACTTTTCTTTCTGCAAAAACCATGTTTGATACTTTTGAAGGGAATGCCGATGGCTGTTATTTATATTCAAGACATTCTTCACCGATGAATCTTTATCTTTCTCAGGCCTTGGCTAAAATGGAAAATACAGAAACGGCTAATGTGACTGCTTCCGGAATGGGTGCTATCACCTCTGTACTGATGCAGGTTTGTAAGAGTGGTGACCATATCATCTCCAGCAGAACAATCTATGGCGGAACGTATGCTTTTCTAAAAAACTTTCTTCCACCGTTCAATATTGACACAACTTTTGTTGACATCAATAATTTTGAGTCGATTGAAAATGCTATTCAGCCCAACACAAAAATAATTTATTGCGAAAGTGTGAGCAATCCGCTTCTGGAAGTAGCTGACCTTAGAAAACTTTCCTCAATTTGCAAAAAACATAATTTAAAACTTATAGTAGACAATACTTTTTCTCCGCTTTCCATTTCACCAAGTCTTTTAGGTGCTGATATTGTCATTCACAGTTTAACTAAATTTATTAATGGTAGCAGTGATACGGTTGGCGGAGTTTATTGTGGTACACAAGAATTTATTAATGACACCAAAAATGTGAACAACGGAGCCTGTATGCTTCTTGGCCCTACGATGGACAGCTTCAGATCTGCAAGTATTCTTAAAAACCTGAGAACGCTTCACATCAGAATGAAACAGCACAGCCACAACGCAATGTATCTTGCTGAAAGATTTGAAAATGATGGATTGAAAGTTTCTTATCCAGGTTTACGATCACACAAAAATCATGAGCTGATGAAGAGTATGATGCAGAGAGAATATGGTTTTGGCGGACTTCTCACTGTGGACGCCGGAACGACTGAAAAAGCGAACGAACTAATGGAAATGATGCAGCACGAAAATCTTGGATATCTTGCGGTGAGTTTAGGATTTTACAAAACATTATTCTCATGCTCCGGAAGCTCAACCTCATCTGAAATACCGGAAGACGAACGCGAAGAAATGGGAATTTCAGACGGACTTATACGATTCTCTATAGGCCTCGACCACGACATCGAGCGAACTTATAAAAAAATGAAAGAATGCATGCTCAAAACTGGCGTTCTACACCATGAAACTATTTATACATCTTGATTAATAAATGCTGTTGAACTTTCAACAGCATTTATTTTTTTTTAGAAATATTTTTTGAATAATTAAATCTATTAATTTTTATGAAAATGTTTCGGGAAAGCATTTTCAGGTTTCATTCTGAAAACATTCAGCAAAATCCACGATTTTAAAAAACCGTAGCCGTAAGAGAACATTTGAATATAAGTCGAAATAACCGCCATTCCGGCGATTGCAATGTTCTTTGTCACAATCAGGGAGTGTATTAAAACCATGAAAGTATAGAGTCCGTAAAATGCCAGAATAATCCCTCGTCCAAGAATGAAATATTCAATAAAACCTAAAACATATCCCAGCAGAAACAATGTTGGAAATGCAAAAGATATTTTCACATATTTCGGATGTCTCTGATTTAAAATCGGTCTTGCACAACCGAACTGATACACCTGTTTTGAAAATTTCCCAAAATCTACACGACGTTTATGATACACAGCGATATTATCAAAAAACGCAGTTGAAAAACCGTTTTCCCAAAGCGTCATCGATAAATCCGGGTCTTCACCAATCCTCATTTCAGAAAAACCTCCAACCTTCTCAAAAACTTCTTTCTTCACTCCCATATTGAAACTTCTGGGCTGAAATTTTGAAACTGCCTTTTTATTCCCTCTGATTCCACCTGTTGTAAAAACTGAAGTCATAGAGTAAGAAATCGCTTTCTGCATCAGATTAAAGCCTTTATGCGCCTTATCTGCCCCACCAAAAGCATCACAAGGAATGGTAAGAATATCCTTTTTAATATTTTGAATATAATCTTTCTCCACAATCACATCGCTGTCTACAAAAACAAGCCATTCATTGGAAGCTCTTTTTGAACCGTAATTTCTCGATAAACCGGGACCTGAATTGTCTTTTCTAAAATATTTAATATCTAAAATTCCATCAAAATTACCAATGGTTGGTTTCAGATCGATCAATGAACCGTCATCCACAATGATAATTTCAAAAGCTTTATCCGTTTGAAAGGTTAATGAATTGAGAAGCTCAAAAAGCTCGTCTTTTCGGTTAAATATGGCGACAACAATGGAAATGGTAGGATTCAATTTATTCTAATTTAAATACTAAACAAATTTGATTTAAAATACACATACAAAACAAGTGCAATCATTAATAAAATGAATGTTCCGCTGAAAAGCAGAAACTCAAATACACTCCTGAAATAATAAAGACCTAAGTGAAATAGAGAAAAAAACACCACAAAAGACAAAACCAAACCTATCAAAATGCAAACTAAAATGGTTTGTATAAAATCTTTATCTGGCAAAGGATTTTTAAATACAATTAAAAACAAAATGGAGGCAATTATAAAAAAGCCTCCACTCCACAATTCGACTGTGTATTTTGAATTTTTTCTGAATTTTTTGCCGCTATTATTAGAATCTGACGAAGTATAATCTGTCAAAAGACAAACGAAATCGACAATACCTTCAATAATCTCAAAAATATTCAGAGACATTTTTACTCTTCTTTATTCTCTAGTTTATGCAACTTCTTCGTTCCCTCATACATTTCGTACTGCAAAAATCTGGTTTCCAGTTTTCCGTTGAAAAGCTTGATTTTTCTTGAAGGTCGCAATCCTATTTTCTTTGGAGCATCAAGATCTGAAGAAATCAGCCAAGCCAAAGTATTTGGGTAACTTGTCTTAAACGTATCTCCTATTTTCTTATAGAAATCGTCATCATTAATTGAAATTCTCTCATCATAAGGCGGATTGAAAACCATCAACAACGGGAACATATCTTTTTTGGTATCAAAGAAGTTTTCTCTTCTTACTTCGATAACGTCTTCCATTTCCGCAGATTCTACATTGGTTCTTGCAGCATCCAGCATTCTTCCGTCGATATCGTAACCCACGATTTTTCCGTGAAATTCTCTGATTCTGTCTACACGATGTTGCTTTATCGTAGCAAATAAATCATCATCATAATTTTTCCAGTTTTGGAAAGCAAATCTTCTTCTGTAAAGCTGTGCCGGCAAATCCATAGCAATCATCGCAGCTTCTATCAAAAGCGTTCCGGATCCGCACATCGGATCAAGCAAATTCCCTTTTCCGTCCCAACCTGCCAACTGAAGCATTCCGCTTGCCAAAACTTCGTTGATTGGTGCTTCACCCTGCTCTCTTCTGTACCCTCTTTTAAATAAAGCATCACCCGAAGAATCTAAAGAAATCGTCACCAATTCTCTGTCGATATGAAGATGAAATTTAATATCCGGAGATTTTGTTTCAATGCTCGGTCTTCTTCCGTACTTATTTTGGAAATAATCTACAATCGCATCTTTCATTTTGAAAGTCATGAACTGGGAATGACTGAATCTTTCAGAATTTACTGTAGAATCTATAGCAAAAGTCTGGTTGACATCCATAAACTCATCCCATTCAAATTTGAAAAGCCTGTCGTAGTATTTTGTTTCGTTATATGCTTTAAATTCATCAATCGGCACAAGAATCTTCAAAGCCGTTCTTGCCGAATAATTGATTTTATAAAGAAAACCTAAATCTCCCTCACAATTGACTGCACGATTTTTAAGTTCAACGTTTCTTCCACCCAGTTTTTTGATTTCTTCACCTAAAACTGTTTCTAATCCGAAGAATGTTTTTATCTGAATTTTAATATTTTCTGTATCCATAAGTTATCATTAAAAGATTTAACTATTTAAAAATCAAAGAATTAGCGTTTCATTTTATTAATAAATTGAATTTTTCAATACCTTAATATTTAAAATACTTTTCTTTTAACACCGCAAATTTAGTTATTTTTGCATTATGGAATGGTTTGAATCTTGGTTTGATACGCCTTATTATCATTTGCTTTACAGTAACAGAGACTACACGGAAGCAGAAAACTTCATCACAAAACTCACTCAGGAGCTTCAGCTGCCTCAATCTTCAAAAATAATCGACCTTGCGTGCGGAAAAGGAAGACACTCGGTTTTTCTTAATAAATTGGGCTATGATGTGCTTGGTTTAGACCTTTCTCAACAAAGTATTGAGTTTGACAAGCAGTTTGAAAATGAAAGTTTAACTTTCAAAGTTCATGATATGAGAAATCCTATTGATTCTGAACCTGTAAATGCAGTTTTCAATCTCTTTACCAGCTTTGGGTATTTTGACAACGAGACGGATGACAGAAATGTTTTTAAATCAGTTTACAATGCCCTAAAACCGGAAGGTTTTTTTGTTCTGGATTATCTGAATGAAGAATTTGTAACAAGAAATTTGGTTCCGGAAACTACAATTCACAGAGAAGGAATTGATTTTCATATTTCTAAAAAAATTGAAGGCAGACACATCATTAAAGACATTCGTTTTGAAATTGATGGAGAAGCTAAACATTTTTTTGAAAAAGTAAAACTTCACACCCTAGAAACGATTGAAAATTATGCTTCAGAATGTGGATTTGAAAGAGTGAAAATTTGGGGAGATTATCAGTTGAATGATTTTAAAAAGGAAGTTTCGCCGCGTTGCATTAATTTGTTTAAGAAAAAGTAAATCAAACTTTGCAGTGAAGATTAATATAGTTTTCATCGTTCTGACTTTAAGCTCTATATTTTTTGGAGTAAAATTTGGGTTTATTGATAGTCATACACCTCCTTTACCATTTGTTATTTCTGGCATATTATTAATTGTTGGAACTATTTTAATTTTTCTAAAGAACATTTTTAAAGATAAATACAGCTATCAAATTCATATAGCTTTTACAGTTTTAAATCTATTGATTGTTCTCTATTGTTTACTATTACCATTTTGAAATGATTATAATATTATTAATTTTAAGCGTTATTGCCGGCGTTTTTCTCGGAAAACTCTTTGGTAAAAAAGAACAGTTTGCAAAAAATCTGTTGATTCTAAGTGCCGGTTTTCTGATTACCATTTGCCTGAATGAAGTTTTTCCACAAGTTTACACTTCTGATGTCAGTGAAAATCTGGGAATCTTCGTGATTGGCGGTGTTCTGCTTCAAATGATTTTAGAAGCGTTAACAAAAGGTTTTGAGCACGGGCATTTCCATCATCATAATGAAAGCAGCAATATTTTACCTGTTGCCTTGATGGTCGGATTGTTTATTCATGCGTTTATCGAGGGAATTCCTTTGGCAAATGAAACCAATCCTCTTTCGCCTTATCTTTTAGGAATTTTGTTTCACAATCTTCCTATTTCGTTTATTTTGGGTGCGTTCTTGTTTAACCGTTCAGGTTCAAAAGCGTCTTATCCTTCCTTATTAATTGTGGCTTTATTCGCTCTAGCCTCACCAATGGGAATGTTGCTTGGAAATTATTTCAACCCTGATTGGCAACCATATTTCCTGGCAATTGTAGGTGGTATTTTTCTTCATATTTCATCGGTTATTATTTTCGAAAGCAATAAAAATCACAATATTAACTGGTCAAAAATTGGATTGGTTATTTTAGGAGTTTCCTTGGCTTTATTAATGCATTTGTTTCATACACATCCACATGGTCATCATCATTAATCAGCTTTTATTTTAAATTAAAGCTTATATTAATACTTATAAATCTGCATGATTAGCTAATCTTGGAGAAAAAATTTAAATAAATATAAAAGGCTTCGAAATATTTCGAAGCCTTTTATATTTAAGAAAAATAATGATTAGAATTTCCAGCCTACAGTAAGGAAGAAATTATTTCTCACATTTTTCACGTCAGATACTACAGAATTTGGCGTCGTAACGTCGAAATCTCCTGAGTAATATCCTGTATTATAATCATCAAATTGATATCCAGCCAAAAATGGATTTTTATATTCTGAAGTTATATTTTGATAAGCCGCATCGATGTAGAACTTTCCAAAATCATATCCGATACCTGCACCAATCGTATTTCTATCTCCTAAAATAAAGTTGCTGTAGTTGGTATTTGCAACAGTTCCCGTATTTGAAAATGCACTAACTGTTGTACTATCAAACGGGCTTGATGCATAAGAATAACCTCCTCTCAATCTCAACCCTTTTATTCTGTATTCTGCACCTACTTTTACTTCAGATAAATTCTTGTAATTATCGCTGAAGAAAGTATTTAATTCTGACTCAGCAACACCCTGAACTTTATATCTTGGCTTTGTTAAACCTAAAGTGTAGTCTACGTTAATAGCAAAATTTTTGCTGGGTACAAAAGCACCACTTAATGTAGCTTTCATTGGAGATCTGAATGTTCTGTCTTCAGTAAAATTATCATAATAAATTCCGTCTCCGCCATCATAATAATCTCTGTATACTCTGTCAACTGACCACCAAGTAGGCGATTCTATTGAAGCACCCAATCGGAATTGATTACTTAATTTTCCGATAACCCCTACGCTTCCTGAGAAACCACTTGATTTTTCAGAGTATGGCGTATATTGCTTATCGAAAGTGGTTACAGAATTATCTAAATCTAATCCGAATACAGTACTATCATACTGCTCCAAGTCGACTCCATGCATATTTAAGCTAGCACCGAAGTACCACAAATTGTTATAGTTTGCACCGACACCCACATTAAATTTAGTTTGCGTACCGTATCTATTATAAGCATGACCTAAATAAGACATATTTCCCACAACGTTATTTCCTCCTGAATCAACAAGATTTTTAGCAATAGAAACATTTGAGTTTCCTGGTGATTCCACATAGTTTTCAATAGATGATGTAGAAATATTGGCAGCAACGTTAATAAACTTCCAAGGTGTTTCTGTCATCAACTGAAAAACAGCAACTCCATTGGCATTACCGATATCAACTTTATTAATATCATAATTTAAAGAAGAACCGGCTAGTGAAGATGTATTTTTATTATTCGTTACCGATAGCGTTGCCGAAACATCACCAGCAATCGCAACACCAATACCTGCAGGGTTAGTCATCAGCGAAGTACCGTCACCACCTAAAGCTCCATTCGAGCCTACCATTGCATTAAACTTCGAAGGACCAACCATTGGCGTATTTGAATATACATCAATAGAATTTCTGATTACTGAAATATCCTGAGCCTGCACAAAAAATGCTGCAGAAATACTCATTATTACTAAAGATTTTTTTAACATTATTTTATTAATAGTTATTGAGTTTTACAATATTATCTACCACCGGATCTGAAACCGCCGCCACCGCCGCCTGATCTCATTCCTCCGCCACCGCCAGAAGAACCACCAGATCTGAATCCGCCTCCGCTACTTCCAGAGTTGAATCCTCCTGATCTGAAACCGCCATCGTTTGATCTTGGCTGTGACTGTTGGTTATTATAATTTGGTCTTGTTTGTTGTTGTGGTCTGTAATTATAATTGGGTCTTTGCTGACCATTAGAGTTTCTCATACCGGATTGATTTCTGAAACCGCCGTTTGTAGTTCCTTGTCTGAAACCACCATTGGTTGTTCCTTGTCTAAAACCTCCGCTATTATTTCTGAATCCCTGCTGACCTTGGCCGTTTCTAAAACCAGAACCATTGTTTCCATTTCTGAAGCCAGAAGTGTTTCCATTATATCTACTGATACCTGAAGTATTATTTGTAAATCCTCTGCCGTTGGCTCCACTTCTTCTGTAAGATGGTCTGTAATAATTACCTCCCCAGTAACCTGCACCGCCATACCAGCCTCCGTAACCATATCCGCCCCAGTAAGGGTTATACATTCCCCAGTTGTTCCAGCCCATTCCCCAATAAGGATTGCCCCAGCCCCAACCGTTGTTCCATCCCCAAGGAGAACCCCAACCGAATGACATTCCCATGCCCCAGCCGCCATTCCATCCCCAAGATGAGCCCCATCCCCAAGGTGAGCCCCAACCCATTCCCATACCCCAACCCCAAGAGTTGTCGTATACGTTGGTCTGGCTTCCTGCAAAATTACCCCAATCAGAATCTGTAGCATTACCGTAATTGGTATCACTCCATTCATTATATCTGTTGTCGTATTCTTGGGAATTGATCTGAGAATTTTCTACAATGCTAGATTGTGGGTAATAATCATAATATTCTCCTACTCTGTTACCTTGATCTCCATTGATGATCACACCTTCCGGTAGAGTATCTTTGTTCGGATCGTAATATACTCCGTCTGTCTCACTGTAACCTCCAACCTGAGCACCACAAGACATTAATAGCAAGCCACTTGAGATAGCCAAAACCCCTTTGGATTTCAGCATGCCAAGTAAATTTTTATGTATATTTCTTTTCATGATAATGTAAAAATTTTTAATTTAAATTATATTTGCAATCTGTACCAAAAATATACCAAATTATTGGTTACAAATATCTATCAAAAATAGATTTTTATTTTTAGATTACAATAATAGAGAAAAGTTAAAAATATTAAAATAAAATTAATGGCAAAATTAACCTCAAGAAGCGAAGATTATAGCAAATGGTATAATGAATTGGTTGTAAAAGCAGATTTAGCTGAAAACTCCGGCGTGCGAGGATCTATGGTTATTAAACCTTACGGATATGCAATCTGGGAGAAGATGCGTGACGAAATGGATAAAAGATTCAAAGAAACGGGTCATGTTAACGCATATTTCCCGCTATTCGTTCCCAAAAGTTTATTTGAGGCTGAAGAAAAAAATGCAGAAGGTTTTGCCAAAGAATGTGCAATTGTCACTCATTACCGTTTAAAAAATGATCCCGATAATCCAGGGAAATTGATCGTTGATCCGGATGCAAAATTAGAGGAAGAATTAATCGTTCGTCCTACTTCTGAGGCAATCATCTGGAATACTTATAAAGGATGGATTCAGTCTTACAGAGATTTACCTATTTTGATTAACCAATGGGCGAATGTTGTACGTTGGGAAATGAGAACCCGTCTGTTTTTAAGAACTTCTGAGTTTTTGTGGCAGGAAGGGCATACTGCTCACGCTACAAAAGATGAAGCTTTAGAAGAGGCAGTGAAAATGAATAATGTGTATGCAGACTTTGCAGAAAAATTCATGGCAATGCCGGTTGTAATGGGTGTGAAAACTCCTTCTGAAAGATTTGCAGGAGCTGATGACACTTATTGTATTGAAGCATTAATGCAGGACGGAAAAGCGCTTCAGGCAGGTACTTCTCACTTCTTGGGACAGAATTTCGCAAAAGCATTTGACGTAAAATTCACCAACAAAGAAGGAAAAATAGAACACGCCTGGGCAACATCTTGGGGAACTTCAACCCGTTTGATGGGTGCTTTGATTATGACGCATTCTGATGATTTCGGATTGGTCTTACCTCCTACCTTGGCTCCGATTCAGGTTGTGATTGTTCCAATCTTTAAAGGGGAAGAGCAATTGAACCAAATTAGCGAAGTGGCTTTAGAAATTCAGAGTAAATTAAAATTAAAAGGAATTTCGGTTAAATTTGATGATGATACTCAAAACAAACCGGGATGGAAATTCGCTGAGTACGAATTGAAAGGTGTGCCTTTGAGAATCGCAATGGGTCAGAGAGATTTAGAAAATAAATCTGTTGAGATTGCAAGAAGAGATACTCTTACGAAAGAGACTCGTCCGTTGGAAGGTTTAGATTCTTATATTGAAGATTTATTGAAAACTATCCAACAAGATATGTACACTAAGGCTTTTGATTTCAGAAAAGACAACATTACAAAAGTTGACTCTTATGAAGAATTTAAAAAAGTTTTAGAAGAGAAAGGAGGTTTCATCTATGCACATTGGGACGGAACTGATGAGGAAGAAGCACAAATAAAAGAAGAAACCAAAGCGACAATACGTTGTATTCCCTTGGATGATGATATCGAAGAAGGGGTTTCTATGATTTCAGGAAAACCATCTAAAAGACGTGTTTTGTACGCAAAAGCATACTAAAATTCAACAACTTATAATTAACAAATCTTCAAAAATTCTAGTGATTTTTAAAGATTTTTTTTTTGAAATCAACATTTGGATAGATTTTTGTTTAAATTTATAACACATTAATCTCAAATAATATATTATGTCATTAAACATCATCGATTTAATTAAAGGACAGCTTGGTTCTGCATTGGTAACGCAAGCTGCTTCGCAATTGGGCGAAAGTGAATCTGGTATTTCAAAAGCCATCGGAGGTTTGTTACCCGCAGTTGTGGGAGGTTTGGCAAACAATTCAGACAATCCTGCAGTATTAGATGCAATTACCGGTGCTCCTTCTCAGGGAGTTTTAGGAAATCTTTTAGGATTGGCTTCAGAAAATACATGGGTACAAAGTTTATTAGCATCAATTTTTGGTGATAAACTGAGCGGTTTGGTTAATTCTATTGCAACTTATGCAGGAATCAGTAATAATTCATCTGCTTCTTTACTAAATTTAGTAACCGGAGCCACTGTAGGTTCTGTAGGAAAGTATGCAGCTGATAATAACCTTGACCGATCGGGGATTTCAAGTTTATTGAATGATCAGAAAGGTATTGTTTCATCATTATTGCCAGCAGGTCTATCTTTGGCATCATTAAATGTTGGAGATTGGGCAAAAGGCTACAAGTTTGATAATGATAACGACACCATCAAAACTACACCGACTACACCTCTTCCAAATCCTGCTCAGCATGAAGAGAAAAAAGTCGAAGTAACGAGAAGCGTTGCTGATGGTGGAACTTTCCCAGACAGACCTACAACGACTTCTGACGGAGGGTCAATATGGAAATGGCTTTTACCCTTACTGTTATTAATTGCTGCATCATACTTTTTGTGGAAGCAATGCGATAAAAAAGAAACTACTACCACAACAACCGTTGCAGGTGATACTTTAAATACTACGACAGATAGTTCTGCAATGCAAAATGACACTGCAACTACAATGACAACCAATAAAGTTGACGAAAACATTGATCTGAACGGTACTGCATTAAAAGGTTACAAAGGAGGAATGGAAGATAATATGATTAACTTCCTAAAAAGTGGATCTTATACAAGTGCAGCTGACGACGCAGCTTTAAAAGATAACTGGTATAATTTTGACCATGTTAATTTTAAAATGGGAAGCTCAACTGAATTGGAAGCAGGCTCTCAAGGTCAGCTGGAAAATTTAGTTGCTATTTTGAAAGCCTATCCAGATGCCAAAGTTAAAATCGGTGGATATACTGACAAAGTGGGTAATGAAGCTGCAAACGTAAAACTTTCAGGAGAAAGAGCGACTTACATCAAAGATTGGTTGGCTAAACAAGGCGTTGGTGCACAAGTTACAGGAGCGGACGGTTACGGAAGTAAATTCGCTACTGTTGACGCAAGTGCTTCTGATGCAGAAAGAGCTGCTGACCGAAAAATGGCTGTAAGATTTACAAAATAATCTTATTTTAAATATTAAATTGAATCCCGAAAGAATATTTTTCGGGATTTTTTATGTGAACTCGGCTTCTATTTCAATTATTTAATTAAATTTGTTAGTCATTTCTAACAATAATGAACTTCGATATGAAAAACGCTTGGCGAAAAGATAAAACATCACACTCATTACCAGAGGTATTTTCCTCAATTTCTATCCCTAAAGGTTCTGGTTTTTGGCGGAAATATTTGGCATTTGCCGGTCCAGGACTAATGGTGGCAGTAGGTTACATGGATCCCGGAAACTGGGCAACAGATATTGCGGGAGGTTCACAATTCGGATACACTTTACTTTCTGTGGTTTTAATTTCGAATATTTTTGCGATGGTTTTGCAACATTTATCTGTAAAGCTGGGTGTGGTTGCAGAAAGAGATTTGGCTCAGGCTTGTAGAGATCACTTTAAACCGACTACTAATTTTATTCTTTGGGTATTTTGTGAAATTGCGATTGCCGCCTGCGATTTGGCAGAAGTCATCGGTTCTGCAATTGCTTTAAATTTACTTTTTGGAATCCCATTGACGTGGGGAATTGTGATTACCACAATTGATGTTTTGATTATTTTAATGCTTCAGGCAAAAGGTTTCCGATGGATAGAAAGTATTGTCGCAGGATTAATGTTTATTATTTTGGTCTGTTTTGGATATGAAATTATTATTTCTAAGCCAGAAATCAATGCTATTTTAGGTGGATTAATTCCTCAAAAAGAAATCATTACCAATCCCGCAATGCTATACATTGGTATTGGAATTTTAGGAGCAACCGTGATGCCGCACAATTTATATCTCCACAGCAGCATCGTTCAAACCAGAGATTATACCCGTGACAAAGAAGGAAAAAAAGAAGCGATAAAATTCGCAACCTTAGACAGTACAGTCTCCTTGTTATTAGCGTTTTTCATTAATGCCGCCATATTAATTTTAGCCGCAGCAACATTTCACACGACAGGAAACGAACATATTGCTGATATTCATGATGCGTACAAGATGCTGACCCCGATTTTGGGAGCATCAATGGCAAGTATTGCTTTTGCGATTGCACTTTTAGCTTCAGGACAAAACTCTACATTAACAGGAACACTTGCCGGACAAATTGTAATGGAAGGTTTCTTAAATATCAGATTAAAACCTTGGCTTAGAAGACTTATTACCCGATTAATCGCCGTGATTCCGGCATTGATTGTAACCATTATTTATGGTGAAAAAGGAACAACAGACCTGCTGGTTTTGAGCCAAGTGATTTTATCAATGCAGCTGAGTTTTGCCGTAGTTCCGCTTGTTATGTTTACCAGTGACAAAGGAAAAATGGGTGATTTCGTCAACAAACCATTTCTAAAAATCTGTGTCTGGATTATTACTGCTGTTATTATTATTTTGAATTTATATCTTTTGTACCAAACGTTTTTCGGGGAATAATTTAACTTATTGGTAAATTACCACATTATCTTTTTTCAATTGATAACCCGTCTTTTTATACGGAGCCAAAATATATTTACCATTCTTCCAGACTTTCCCTTTTCCAAGTCTCGTTAAGATTAAACTTCCTGTATTTTCTTCCGGAAGGAATACTTCTGCCTTCTTCATGTCTCTGCTGAAAATTATAGCAGTCATAGAAGTTGAGCTTCCTTTTGGCTTTACTTCGGTGAGTTTAATTTTCTGTTCAAAAACTCTTACACAATCTTTTTTCACTTGTGAATATGTGTAACCGGCAGAGCCTTTACAACCATGAACATCTTTATCACCTCCAACTTTTTGGGCAAATGCTAAAGAGCTCAATAACATTGCATTGAATAAAATTGATTTTTTCATAATTAATTTAAAGTTTTTAAGTTTATCTAAGATAAAAAAAGCCACTCTTTCGAATGGCTTTGTGTGAAATTTATTTCGTCCAATTGATTTTTGAATGTTTTACATCTTCAGAATTGGTTCCGATCATGATATCAAATTCTCCGGCTTCCCAATCATATTTTAAATCTCCGTTGTAGAATTTAAGATTTTCCGGAGTGATGTCAAAGGTTACTTTTTTAGATTCTCCTTTTTTCAGCATCACTTTTTGGAAACCTTTCAACTCTTTTACGGGTCTTGTGATGGTTCCTACCAAGTCTCTGATGTATAACTGAACCACTTCTGCTCCATCATAATTTCCGGAATTGGTTACTGTAACCGAAGCCTGAACCGTTTGATTTCCTTTTGGATTAGCATTAGAAACCGTCACATCAGAATAGTTGAATTTTGTATAACTCAAACCGTATCCAAACGGATATAACGGCGTATTACACTCATCCATATAATTAGAACGGAATCTCTGATACTCACATTTATCAACTAGTTTCTGATCTAGCGGGCGGCCTGTATTTTTAGCATTATAATAAATAGGAACTTGTCCAAGACTTCTCGGGAATGTCATTGGTAGCTTTCCTGAAGGATTTACTTTTCCAAACAAAACATCTGCGATAGCATTTCCTGCTTCTGAACCCGCAAACCATGTATTCAAAATAGCATCAGGAGCGTCTTTTACATTGGTTAATGCCAAAGGACGACCTGTGAAAAGCACTACTGCGATTGGCTTGCCTGTTTTTTTCAATTCATTTAACAAATCTACCTGAGACTGAGGAATTGTAATTTCAGTTCTTGAAGAAGATTCTCCGCTCATTTCCGCAGATTCTCCAATGGCTAAAACAATTACATCAGCTTTACTTGCAACTTCAACAGCTTCTTTCAATAAAGCTTCCTTTGAACGGTTGTCTCTGTCGGTTTTTTTACCGTGAGCAGCATAAATATCTTCTAATTTAGCATCATAATCAATGTTCGCTCCTTTTGCAGAAAGGAATTTTACGTCTTTCCCATAATTAGCCTGAAGACCCTGCATCAGATTAATTGCATTAGCATGTTTTGAAGCAACGCTCCAGGTTCCGGGCATATTCATAGAATTGTTCACCAACGGGCCGATAACTGCAACTGTTCCTGATTTTTTCAGAGGTAAAACCTGGTTTTCGTTTTTCATTAAAACCATCGACTGAGCAGCTGCACTTCTTGCAATATTACGGTTTTCCATGTTGTAAACCTCTTTTGCAGCTAATTTAACATCTCCGTGTTTGTAGGGGTTATCGAATAATCCTAAATCATATTTCGCTTCAAGAATTCTTTTTGCTGCTAAATCAATTTCAGCCTGTGTTACTTTTCCTTCAGATAAAGATTTTTTTAATGTGGTTAAAAAACCTTCACCAACCATATCCATATCAACTCCTGCTTTCAAGGCCAAAGCCGAAACCTGCTGAAGATCTCCCATTCCGTGATCCACCATTTCGTTGATTCCGGTGTAATCTGTAACCACAAAACCTTTGAATTTCCATTGATCTCTTAAAACCTCTGTTTGAAGCCATCTGTTTCCAGTTGCCGGAACTCCATCAACCTCATTAAAAGAAGCCATTACAGAAGCTACACCCGCATCTACTGCTGCTTTATAAGGTGGGAAATATTCGTTAAACATTCTTACGTGGCTCATGTCAACAGTATTGTAATCTCTACCGGCTTCACCAGCTCCGTACAATGCAAAATGTTTTACACACGCTAAAATATTGGTTCCGTTTGCCAAATCCTTTCCTTGGTAACCATACACCATATTTTTTGCGACTTCACTTCCTAAATACGGATCTTCACCAGAACCTTCAGAAACCCTTCCCCATCTTGGTTCGCGTGAAATGTCTACCATCGGAGAGAACGTCCAGTTGATCCCGTCTGCTGCAGCTTCTCTTGCGGCCACTCTTGCAGATTGCTGAACTAAGTTCATATCCCAAGAAGCGGCTAATCCTAATGGAATCGGGAACGTTGTTTCATATCCATGAATAACATCCATCCCGAAAATCAAAGGAATCTTCAAACGGCTGTTTTCTACCGCAACTTTCTGAACAGCTTTAATTTTTTCAGCACCTTTTATATTGAAAAGTCCACCGACTAGTCCTTGCTCTACTTTTTTTCCAATGTCTGAACTTTTTGCCAGACCTGTAGTAAAATCTCCTGAACTTGGTAAATTCAGCTGTCCGATTTTTTCTTCTAAAGTCATTTTAGCCAAAAGCGCATCAACAAAAGCTTTTTTCTTTGCCTGATACTGCGCCGTCTGATAAGTCTGAACGGGCTTCGTGACTATTTCCTGTGCCGAAAACATCGGCGCAAGTGCCAAAGTGGCGATTACAATTAACTTTCTCATATATCTATCTTCTTAAATTATATTTTTCTTTTTGTTTTAATTTAGCTGATTATTCTTTTTAAATCTGAAATATCTTTAACGCAAAGTTCGCAAAGATTTTCTTTAACTACTAACTGCTTTTAAGGTTCGCAAAGGCGTTCTACTTAACAAAGACCACAAAGGTCTATAATAAAAAAATTAGAAAAGAATTTTGCTTAAATGATTGAATTAAAATCAATTACTTCTCTTTTCTTTTACTCAGCATCCATTCGTACAAAGCTGGATTTGAATAGGTAGAATCCCAGGAATTATGGTTGTCATTTGGGAAAATCGTTAATTCTGCTGATGGATTGATGGGATGAAGTTTTTGATAAAAATTAAAGGCATTTTCAGGTAAAACGACATCATCCATTCCGCCGTGAAAGATCTTCATGTTGAGATTTTTGTACTGATGAATGTTGGCGTACATCACTCGATCAGTCGGTGCACAAACTGAAACAACTGCCGCAAACATTTCGGGATGCTCCATTGCTAATTTTAACGTTCCCCAACCACCCATTGAGAGTCCGGTAAGGTAAATTCTGGAGTCGTCTATTTTGTATTTTGCCTGAATTTCTTTGATTAAGTGATATACCGTCACTGTGTCCCACCAAGTATCTGCCGGACATTGCGGTGCTAAAATTGCAACCGGCTCTTTGATTAAATTTTTATAGGTAAAAGGACTGTGCGCTTTTACTTTTTCCAAATCATTTCCACGTTCACCTGAACCATGCAGAAAAACAACTAAAGGAACTTTTTCTTTTGTGTTTTGAGGATAATAGAGAATGTAGGATATTTTTTCTGTTCGTTTTACGTCTTTGTTAAAAGCCGTCTTGACTTCCTGAGCGTGTAAGCTCAAAGAAAATGGAAGAAGCAAAAGTGGTAAATATTTTAATTTAAAATTCATATTTCTTTAAGTTTTGACTAAAGCCGTTTGATTTCTTTCACCGACATTTATTTAAATTGAACCCTTTCAGGGTTCTGAATTTACTTTTTCTCTTTTCCGTCGGTTTCACCGACGGCTATATAAGTTAAACCCTTCGGGGTTTATATTTAAAGACCGTAACAAAATTGATTTTTTTTTGCTTTGTCAATGTTTTAAATATTACAGGCTGCCAGCTATACTTTTGGCGGTCATTTATCACTAGCCCCGATAGGAGCGGCATCCTTTTTTGTTGCAGACGCAGCGAAGCGGAGACTGCAATAAAAAAGATACAGCGGATAGCGGGATTAAGCTCCTAAAAGGCAATTGGCTCATAGCTGTTGGCTTCTTGCTTTTTGCTGACTGGAAACAACTAAAATTTTATTTTATGTTATATTTTTCTGATTTAAAGTTTAATTTCTTTAATCCCTGCTTGATTTCCGGGGCATTCATGAATAATTTCCATAAAAATCCGGTGCGGTAATTCTCAATCATTGGTGCAATGGTTCCCTGGTCGATAGCCAAATATCGTGGTGTCGTCCAATTGTCATAATGAATCGAAGTTGCATCGTAAGGACCTGCAGAACCTATGAATTCCGGTTTTTGTGTATAAATAAATTTCAGAAAATTCATTGATTCTTTTGGTGTGTACGGAAAACTGCTCAAAGCAGCGGTTGGCGTAATTACCCCATGATCATTTTGTGGAAAATGTGCATTGTAGCCTACTCCACCATCTTTATTTCGTGAATAACTTGCTGTCAATCCCCAATAGTTCTCACCATAGCCTTTCCAGTTTTTTGGGTTTTCTACACAATATTTGTAATCAATAAGTACCTGATTTTTATTTAGGTCGAAGTAATTCTTGATTAATTTATCTGATAAATTCGTAGGATCTAAACCAATATAGGAATAATGCGCCCAAAATAAAGGACCACCATATTCTTCGGCACCGTTGTGCTTGACATACATCGGAAGTCCGTACTTTTCTTTATCTGAAAGGTAAGTTCCGTTTCTCGTCCAGCCTTTGTAGTAGGTTTCTGCATCTATGGAATACGTGGGAGACGAAGCTGCCAGAATGTAGGTAATCAAACATTCATTGTAACCTTGAAGCGGAAAATTCATTTCCCATTGGTAGTTGGGTGACCAATGCCAATATAGAACTTTTTCGCCGCCTTTGGTGTACCAGTTCCATTGAATTCCTTTCCAAAGTTCGTCACATTTTTTTGCCAATGCTTTTTCTTCGGCATTTCCGTTTTTGAAATATTCACGAACCTGAATTATTCCTGTCGTCAAAAAAGCGGTTTCTACTAAATCTCCGCCGTTATCTTTCTTTCCGAAAGGAACTGTTGTTCCTGTTTCTCCATTGATCCAATGCGACCAGGCTCCTTTGTGACGGTCTGCTTTTGCAAGGAAATCCATCATGGTATTTAGCCTTTTTACAGCATCTTTCCGTGAAATGAAGCCTCTTTCTACACCCACTAAAATAGTTGCAAGACCGAATCCTGAACCACCCGTTGTGATGACGTGTTTATCGTTATCAGGATAAATATTGTCTTCGTGGTAACGCTCTCTTCCCAACATAGAATTGGGCTCTGCATAATCCCAGAAGTATTTTAAAGCATCTTTTTGAACTTTATCCATCAACTGCTCATCTGAAATATTGCTGGCAACATTTTTGTTTTGAGAATTGTTCTGAGTGGTTGATAAAGTTGTTGTGCAGGAAATAACTGCTAAGGCAGCAATTCCTGTAAGTGCTAATTTTTTCATTATTAAATTTTATTTTTGAAAACTTTGTCAAAGATTTTAAACTCTGACAAAGCTGAAATTTAATTCTTGATTTATTTTCTATTCTACATTTTTGAACACAAAGCGCGCAAAGTTTTATTTGAAAAAGACCGGTTCAAGTTTCAAAAAGCCGCTCAAGCTCATAAAAGTAAATATTTTAATTTAGAATTACAAATATTGTCAATGCTAAAATCCGTGTTGTGTGGAATGAAATCCTAATTTTATTAAGCCTTGTTTCACATCTGGAGCGTTCATAAAAAGATTCCACAAAAATTGGTTCTTATGATTCTCAATCATCGGCGAAATTGTTCCTTGATCGATTGCTAAATATCTTGGCGTCACCCAATTGTAATGTATTGAATAGGCATCATAAGGTCCGGCAACACCAATGTATTTGCTGTAATTTTCATTATAAAGAAATCTCAACATATTCATA
Organism: Chryseobacterium sp. C-71; assembly: GCF_020911865.1. Taxonomy (NCBI): domain Bacteria; kingdom Pseudomonadati; phylum Bacteroidota; class Flavobacteriia; order Flavobacteriales; family Weeksellaceae; genus Chryseobacterium; species Chryseobacterium sp. C-71. The sequence continues at coordinate 4,029,188 of NZ_CP087131.1, read as the reverse complement.
CTTTCTGTCGGTGTATAGGGCATGCTTGAAAGTGCTGCTGTCGGTGTAATGATCCCTCTATCATCAGCATTATTAGGTTGGTGAGCGTAATAATCGTCACTTCCGTTGTTTGGATTTCTGGAATAACTTGCCGTAAGCCCCCAACTTTTAGAATTATATCCCTGCCATCCTTTCGGATTCGTTACTGAATACTGATACATAATTTTTGCGTGATTGGTGGTCGCATTTCCATAATTTACATAATCATCAGTAAGACCTCTTGGATCTAGTCCTAAGAAAGAATAGTGTGACCAAAACATTGGCCCAACGCTTCCTCCCGCACCATTATGAGCAACAACAAGAGGATTTCCATAAAGACTTCCTGATGATGCAATGTTTCCGTTGCGTGCCCAGCCTTGTGTATAAACCGGTTTATTTATCGTAAAAGTAGGTGACGCCGCCGCCATTACATAAGTAATTAAAGTTTCATCAAAACCACGAAGTTCATGATTGATTTCGAAGTTATAATTAGGTGACCAATGCCAGTGTAAAACATTTTCGCCATTGGTATACCAGTTCCATTCTATTCCTTTGAAAAGCATATCTGCTTTTTGTGACAGCGCAAGTTCTGCAGAATCGGTTGAGCTTTTGAAGTATTCTCTAACACAAATTAAGCCTTGTGCAAGAAATGCTGTTTCTACTAAATCTCCGCCATCATCCTTTTGACTGAAAGGAATTACTTGTCCGTTATTTCCGTTCATCCAGTGTGGCCATGCTCCGTGAAATCTGTTGGCATTTTGCAGAAAGTTGAGTGATGTCGTTAATCTTGAAACTGCTTCGGCTTTCGTAACATAACCATTTTTAACACCAACCAGAATTGTCATTAATCCAAAACCAGATCCTCCCGCCGAAACGACGTTAGCATCTTGTCCCGGATTATCGGTGTGGTATCTTTCTCTGGCAAGTTTTGAATTGCTTTCGGCATAATCCCAAAAATATTTTAGAGCATCTTTCTGCACCATTTCGAGGAGTTGGGTATCGGTGTAGTTGTTGACTGGTGTAGTTGGAGTTTCGACAATTGGGGGCTGCTCTTGGACACTTTCAGAAGAACAACTGCCACATAAAAATATGGCAGTTGTAATTGTTAATATTGATTTTAAATTCAAAATTATTTTTTATTTGTAAAAAGATCATTCACTTGAGCAGATGTCAAGGCAGCTGTGTACATTCTAAATTGATCTATTCCACCCGTCCAAGAATTTTTCAACCAATCATCTGCTCCTGCAGTAATTTGTGCTGCAGTAAATTCTTGTGGTCCCGCTCCGATTTTTAATCCTGTAATTTTTGAAGGTTCTAAACTTACATTTCCATGACCTGTCCATTCTGGAACAAAATTGTGAGCAACACCGTCTTTATACAATGTCATTTTAGAAGTTGTAGCATCATAAGAAAAAACTAAATGATGCCAATTACCATCGTAAAACCCAGTGACTGCGTTAGCACCAACCCACTCAAACCATTTTTCTCCTGCAGAATCTTTAACAAAAAACTTAACAACTGGACTTGCAGAACTACCTTCTGTCAACAAAAACATGGATCCTGCAGACCAATGATAATCTGCCGGAGATGGTAAACTGAAAATATGATCTGTTGCTAAGTTTCCTTTTTTTGCCCATACCGATATGCTAAAGCTTTTAGCATTTTGAGCAAAATCATTTCCACTTGAATATTTAACATATTTATATTTAGCTCCTTGTAAAGCTTTACCTTTTATTCCATCAATTGAAGATAAAGGATTATCAGAAGGAAATTTTGCACGTATGCTATCAACAGCATTCATCAATGGATTATTTGTAGTACCATCAAATGCTGCATAAAATTTTAATGTTCCACCTGGAGCATTAGCATCTTTAGGAAAATCATCACCTAGCTCTGGTCTCTCTAAATCTTGACAAGAAAACATTAACATTCCTATCGAGAATACACCTAAGATTTTAATTATATTTTTCATTTCAGTTAAATTAATAATTTGGGTTTTGAACTAAAATTCCCTGAGCTTTATCAATTGCCTGCTGAGGAATAGGAAAATGTTTGTTTTTATCTGCATAACCTTGTGTTGCTAAAACGGTTATAGCATCGCCCCATCTTACTAAGTCATAAAACCTTTCAAATTCCATTGCAAACTCAATTCTTCTTTCATGTTTGATTGCGGTTCTTAAAGTACCTTGGTTAGATGCTGAGGTTGCTCCAAGATTTGCTCTTCCTCTAATCATATTAATATATGTTACAGCCTTTCCTGTTTGACCAAGTTCATTCGCTGCTTCAGCAGCAATCAAAATCACATCAGAATAACGTAAAATCTTGATATCTTCCCAATGATTTTTGTTTTGGGCATATTGAATTCTTTCGGCTGGTAAAGTATATGCTTTACCATTCCAATACTGTTGAGCGATTGTAGGAACAGACGGCAATGTAAGTCCTGGCGAATTATAAATATCAGGTCCACCAGAAACTAAAATAGTAGTATTTTTTCTAATGTCACCAGCTTCATAAGCAGCAACTAATCCTGTTGAAGGAACATTGAATCCCCAACCTAAATCCCAAGTTCCACTTCCTCTAACACCTTGAGATTCATAAAAATTATTGGTGTATTTTGTTGGAAAATCATAAGCTTTTTGAATTTCAAAAATAGATTCTTTAGAATTATTACCAGCCTTTGTAAATTCTGCGTCATAAGAGTTATTTAACATATAAGCTCCTGAATTTATAACCAACTCAGAATATTCTAATGCCTTTGACCAATTACCTTGGTATAAATAAATTTTAGCTAGTAAAGTGTTTGCCATACCTTTGGTAACTCTACCTAGATAAGCACTAGTCCATTGCACTGGTAATGATGCTTCAGCTTCTGTAAGATCTTTGATGATTTGAGCGTCAACTTGGGCAATCGTACTTTTAGGTGCTATTTCATCTTGAGGGATGTCAATTGTTTTTAGATTAATTGGAATCTCACCAAAGTCTCTTCTAAGCTCAAAGTAACAAAAAGCTCTTATTGCTTTTGCCTCAGCAATATTTGTAAGAGTACCTGCAGAAGTATCACCAGAAGCAATAGCAGTATTTATTAATTCGTTACAATCAAAAATTATCTTATAGTGTCCATTCCAATCACTTAAAATATTTCCATTTGTAGCAACATATCCAAAGTTATTAAAAACATTTCCATCTGTTGCTCCATCAGTAACTGTACTCCCTTTTTCATTGTCATCTGCTCTTATACAGTGCGTCCAAACATAAGAAAAATCACTTACGCCACCTTCAGTTCTTAAACTAGCATACAAACCAAAAGCAAGAGATTCAAAACCACCAATTGGGACTTCTTCACCAACTGGCCTTCCTAAAGGTCTTTCATCTAACCATTCATCGCCACAGCTATTAAACGATAGCGCAGCTGCAGAAAGAAAACCTGCTAATAATATTTTTTTATAATTTAATTTCATTTTTTTAATTTTAAAAATTCGCATTAATACCAAAACTAACTATTCGCGGATTTGGATAACCACTCGTATTAACACCAAATTGCGTTGCACTACCTCCAAACTCAGGTGTAAAACCATTTACATTATCCCAAGTTTTAAGATTCTGTACGTTAAAGTATACTTTTAAGCCTTGTAGTTTATAACGAGAAACTAATTCTTTATCAAAATTATAACCTATTTGAACATTTCTGATTCTAAAAAAACTTCCATCCTCAATCATGTAGGTAGAGTTCTCTCTGTTGTAAGCAGATCCGGAATAACTTCTAGGTTCCCAATTTGATGTACCTGCACCAGTCCATCTATCTAATCTCTCTTCTCTGTAATTAAATGGCGCAAATGAATTACCATTGCCCCAATCTCTGAAAACTTCATTTCCATATACACCATAAAAATCAGCATTTAGAAAAAATCCTTTATAATCAGCACCTAAACTAAATCCATATGTAAAATCTGGTGTAGGATCACCAATCATGGTACGATCATCTGGAGTTATTTTTCCATCACCATTCACATCTTGATATTTAAAGTCACCTGGTGCAACATCCCCTATCGTTGATGCAGGAGAGCCTAAGATATCAGCATATGATTGATACAAACCATCTACAACATAACCATAAAAAGCTCCAACTGGTAATCCTGCTTTATAGATTGCTGGTCCATAAAAAGCTTGATATCCGTCTTCAAATGTGTTAAGCACTTTTGTTTCTGTAGTGGCTAAATTTCCATTTATATAGTAGCTGAAATTTTCTCCTAGATTGTCTTTCCATCCTGCTGTAAATTCAAATCCTTTAGCTTCTATTGATCCAGAATTCATGAAGAAGTTTGGATTTCCCGGTACATAATTAAGTAAATTGTCCGTTCTTTTATTATAATAAGCAGCTTCTAATGATAATTTTTTGTTAAGAAACATTGATTCAAATCCAAATTCATAAGATTTTAAATGTTCCCATGTTAAATCCGTTGCCTCCTCATATTGTTTAACAAATGCTGGATAAAGATTGCCATTAAATACTCCAGTACCTCCTTCTACATATACAGGATAACCAAAATAACTATATGGTGTAAACTGGTTTCCTAAATCTCCGTATGATCCTTTTATTTTCAAATAATCAACCACACCATTATCTTTCATAAAATTCTCTCTGGTAACCTCCCAAGCAGCACCTACAGACCAAAACCAATCAAATCTATTTCCTGGAGCTAACATTGATGAACCATCATTACGTAAAGAAGCATTTAACATATATTTGTTGTTATAACTGTATAGCATACGACCAAAATAAGATACTTGTCTTTGGCTGTATTGGCTTGTATTGACCTCTTTCGTTATTGGATCTACGTAATCAGAATTTAAATACCAAAATCTAGAATTATTCGGCATTTGACCTAAAGGGTTCGACAAACTACTTTTAGCATTGCCCGACATACTAGAATATTCACGATTGATTGTTTCAAATCCAGCCATCAAAGTTAGGTCATGATCTCCAAATCTATTTTTATAAGTCAACAATTGGTTTTGTTGGAATGAAATATCACGATTTTCAAATTGGTTAACTGTTGACAGAAGTCTTCCAGAATACGGAGAAACTGTGTTAGATTCTGGTATATAAATATTAAATACAGGTTCATATCCTCTACCCGTTCCGTTTCTGTAAGTCAAAAAGTAATTTGATCTAAATGTAAAGTGTTTAGCGAAATCAAATTCAAAATAAGCATTTGGGTTAAATTGAAAATCTTTATTTAATTGTGTATATCTGTGTCCCTCGACTAAAGCTAAAGGATTACCAATTTGTGCAGCACCAATTTGTTGTGGTAATGAATTATACAATCCGTAAAATTCACCCGAAATTAAATTAGTAGGTGACACTACAGGTGTTGCATTTAAAGAAGAACCAAAACTTCTAAGTTGTGGTAATTTACCATACGACCCCGTAAAACCAAATCCAGCACGCAGACCATTTGTTATCTTCAGATCATCATTGAATTTCATGGTTAACCTCTCGTAATTTTCATATTTTATTGATCCTTCTTCTTGTTGGTAACCAAAAGAAAAACTCACTCTATTTTTGTCACTTCCGTTTGAGATTGTCACATTGTGCTGTTGGATAATTCCTCCTTTCTGACGGATTACATCTACCCAGTTTGTGTCAGCATTGAAAATATTAAACTGGTTGTATGGAGCTAAACCTTGATTTGCTAAATCCTCATTATAAAGAGTTTTAAAACCTGCTGCATTAGTAACATTTGGTCTGTTATCTAATGATTTAATACCTATTGATGATGTTAGATTTACTGAAGTTCTACCTGTTTTCCCCCTCTTGGTGGTTACAATAATAGCACCATTTGCACCTCTACTACCAAAGATTGCCAGTGAAGATGGATCTTTTAAAATTTCCATAGATTCAATGTCAGCTGGATTTAAAAAATCTATGTTATTAGCAAATACACCATCAACGATATAAACTGGATTTACACCGTTAATTGTTACTGTACCTCTAATTCTAACATCTGCTTGTGAACCAGGTTGTCCTGAATTAACAACTGAAAGACCCGCAACTTTACCTTGCAACGAGTTCAATGGATTTGATGCGGGCTTGTCCGCAACTTCACCTCCTTCAACTCTTGATATAGATCCTGTAAGATCTCTTTTCTTCGCAGTTCCATATCCAATCATAACAACCTCCTCGATTTTTTGCTCTTTCGGAAGAGTGTCTTGAGGAGTAACCTGTCCGTTGACGTTCATACCGAAGTAGAGAACAGCAATCAGACAAGAGTACTTTAAATTAGTTTGTTTCATATAGTTTAATTTTATCTTGTATAAATCAAATGTGTAAAATCGCCTTTTGGTATTATCTTCATTTTGCATAAGATGATTTTTTCAAAAATATAAAAAATATCAAATGATGTTAAATTTAGTTAAAAAATTTATTAATTGATGCTTAAATTATGAAATATGTTAAAATAAATTAAATTTTAATATATTTTATAAAATTATATTTTAATATAAGTGAATATTTCACATTGAAGCAAAGTGATTTTTACTGCAAAAAATAACCAAAAAACGCTTTTAATGTCTCATTTTAATGCAATCTTAAATTTTTGAATTAAAAAATTATCATTTATGTAATATTCATTGTATTTGAAAACTTCGATTAAAATGTGGTAAATTTTTGTTAAACACACAATTGTCTTTACCTTTGGTGCAGTATTTGACAAGGTTAAAAAAAAATTGAAAATGAAAAAATATATTATAGCCATTGCATTGATTTTAGGAACAGGTGTAGTGATCAATACAAGTTTACAGTCTTGCTCTACATTGGCAACTTCAGATTTAGGGTTAGCAGTGATTAAAAGAGTTTTATTAGGCGGCATTAATAAAGGAATGAATATCTATGGCAACAAAGAAGCATTTCTTCAAAATAATCTGGTTGATAAAGCATTGCCAAAGCAACTCCGTGATATTAATACTACTTTAGAAAAAATCGCTCCGGCATTGGTTGCCAAAGAGAGAGAATATATTGCTGATGCGGCAGTTTACACTGTGAATATCTCAAGACCTATTCTTGAAAATGCCGTGAACAGCTTAAATGCTCAGGATGTGACAAGAATTATCCAGGGTGAGAAAGGAACAGCTACTTTAATTTTAAAGGAAAAAACTTCTCAACAGCTCGTTGCGGCAATCGCTCCAAAAGTTGAGCAGGAACTGAATAAATACGGGATTGTAAAAACCATCAATACTGCGTTATCGGGAAGCAATCTTTTAGGAAGTCTGTTGGGCGGCGGAAATAATAACAATAACGTCAATGCGGGCGGATTGAGCATGTTGGCTTCTGAGCAGATTGTGAACGGATTATTCAACATCATTGAAGATCACGAGAAGCAAAATTCTGCTTCGCTTTTAGGACCTCTTGGAAAATAAGTAAATTTTCGCTATATTTATATAAATAAGTAGAAATAATGGACATATTACAAGGAAATCAGCACGCAAATCCTGAAGAATTTTACATATCATTAAAGGAAAAACTAGAAGGTCACCACGATTTTCCTGAAGATTATCTCTTTAAATTTATTATTCCGACTGATGATGCAAAGCTTACAGAAATATATAAGGTTTTTGACGGGATCAAATTTACTTTGGGTAACCGAGAAAGCAAAAATGGTAAGTACACAGCCTGCAATATCAACGCATTTGTTTTGGATGCAGATCAGGTGGTGAGAATTTATAAAGAAGTCGCCAGAATAGAAGGTGTTATCTTATTATAAAACAAGAAAGTCAGCAATCGCTGACTTTTTTATGATAATTGTTAATAGATTTACTGCTCAATAAAAAATTTCACATTCTCCACAGGTCTTCCAAGCATAGCTATAGAACCTTTAATAAGAATCGGTCTTTGTATTAGAGATGGATTTTCTGACAAAATCTGCAGCCATTCATCTTCTGTAAAATCTTTTCCGGCGTATTTTTCTAAATACAATTTTTCTTCTTTTCTGATGATGTGAGAAACATTTTCATTCAGTTTTTTTAAAACCGTTTTCAGTTCCAGAACACTCAGAGGATCTTCTATAATGTTGATGATTTCAAACGGAACTCCGTTTTCGTCCAAATACTCGAGTACGGCATTTGATTTTGAGCAATTTCCGTTATGAAGAACTTTTACCAACATTTTTTTATTTAATTTAAATCTTTCAGGTGTAAAACAAATTTAGAACCAAAAAAGACAAGTAATTGTTATTTAATATGAATTTAAGGTTAAAACAAACCATTCAATTCTGTTTCTATTTTTTCTAAAATCAATCCGAAATCTTCAGGCTTTTCTACGAAATCAAGATCATCAACTTCTATAATGAGTAGTTTCCCTTCAGTATAGTTCGTAATCCATTTTTCATATTTCTGATTTAGTTTAGAAAGATATTCGATGCTGATTGAAGCTTCATATTCTCTTCCTCGCTTGTAAATTTTCTTTACTAAGTTGGGGACATCAGATTTCAGATAAATCAACAAATCCGGAGCTGAAACAAAGGTTTTCATCAAATCAAAAAGAGATGAATAGTTTTTATAATCTCTGTCTGACAAAAGCTTCATGTCATTCAAATTTTCCGCAAAAATATGGGCATCTTCGTAAATCGTACGATCCTGAATGATGTTTTTTCCGCTGTCTCTGATTTCTTTTACCTGACGGAATCTGCTTCCCAAAAAATAAACCTGAAGTGCAAAACTCCACTTGCTCATATCTGCGTAAAAATCTTCCAGATAAGGATTGTGATCTACATCCTCAAACTGCGCGTCCCAGCCATAATGCTTTGCCAACATCGTCGTCAGCGTGGTCTTTCCTGCTCCAATATTTCCTGTAACTGCAATGTGCATATTCCTTCTTCTATTTATTTTTAAACTTTATCTTCTTTAAAAACCCAATTCCTGAATTTCTTCTAAAAGTTTGATCATATCTGGTTGTTCAGACTGCTCTTTCATCAATTCATCCACTGTTTTCTCCGTATCGTTTTTCGGAGTTTCAGGAACTGTTTGTTTTTTAGAATCCTTTTGGTTTTCCAGGTTGTAAAGATAAAGTTTGTTACCTTTGATTTCAAAATAAGCGAGCGAATTTTTTTCCACAATTTGTACATCGGGATCTTCAAATATTTTGACTATTTCTTTTTCCGGAATATATTTAAAAACAGAATTTTGAGCCACAATTAAAACAAACTCATTTTCTCTCCTCAATCTTTTGCCATTTTCAACAGGAGCTTCATAAAGTTTTTCAAATTTTAAATTATAAATTCTGAATTGATTTTTTGTTAAAATATAGACCTTGTTTTCGTACACCAAAAGATCAATGAGATCATCAAAACTTGCATCAAAAGGATATGAATTGATGGTTGTGTCATTTCGGAAATTATATTGTAAAAGCCTTTTTGTGCTTTCATCCAAAAGCCAGATTTGCTGCAGATCTTCTGCGTAAGCATGTTTGATAAAGGTAAATTTCTGTTTGAAATCTATTTTTTGAATTTCATTTAAATTCTGATCCACAAATTTCATTTCCTGAGCATTTTCAGAAAAAAGGGCAATACTTAAAGGATTTTGTACACCCTGAACCCGGAACGGAACCGTGAACATCATTTTTCCGAGCTGCTTCCCTACCGAATCGTATTTTGTAAAACTAAAATCTTTGTTTTTGTAGAGATAAATATTTCCATAATCATCAGCAAATAAATCTCGTACTTCTTTGATTCTGAGTGTATCAAAAGGAAGAACTCTCTGTGCAGAAAATGTACAGAAAACGAAGATGAATAAGGCTGTGAATATTTTCAAAAAAACTTTTTTACCAACGATAGCGCTCCAAAGGAACGCTACCAATTTACATACTTTATTTTATTTAAAAGAAATTGAGAATAATTTAAAATTATTTAATCGCAACTTCATAAATTTTTGACCATTTTTTGCCCGTAACTACCATATTATCACCTTTGAAAGCGATTCCGTTTAATACATTTTCGCTGTCTGCTTCAGTGAATGGTTCTGCCAATTTAGTGAAATCAAACTTACCTACAACTTCGCCGTTAGCAGGATTGATTTTTAAAATAATAGGCTTATGCCAAACGTTGGCATAGATAAATCCTTTGTAAAACTCCAATTCGTTTAATTGGTCGTAAACTGAGCTGTTTCCGGCTACCGAAATGTATCTCACAATCTTTGAAGGGTCACTAGGATTCAGGAAATATAGATTTTTTGTACCGTCTGAAGCAATCAGATTTTTACCGTCATACGTTAATCCCCAACCTTCTACCATCATGTCCGGATAAGGAAATTCTGAAAGCAATTTTAATGTACTTTTATCATAAGATAATCCTTTTTTGTTTTTCCACGTCAGTTGATAGATTTTATCTCCTGCGATGGTACTTCCCTCAGAGAAAATATCTTCTGCCTGCTTGGTTTCTTTGATAGGAAGTGTATCGCCAATTTTATAAGTGATTAATCTTGATGAGCCATACTGCCCTTCACTTTCGTAAATCGTCGTTCCGTCAATTTGGAAACCCTGTACAAAATTTGCCGGATTGTGCGGATATTCTGCAACAACTTCATAGTTTAAACTCTGCTCAGGACTTTTGCTGTACACATTGATTGTAGCATCTTGGTATAAAGTTTCACCACCTTTTGTTTTGATATTAAAAGTAACCGCGTTGTCTCCGAGGGTAAAATATTTAGAATCTACCATTAGGTTTGAAGTTTCTTTGTCTCCAAAACTAATACTGATGGCTTCTGCGTTATCTAAAACTTCTTTTGGAAGATCAAGTTTATCACCAAAATGATACCCTTTTGCCTCCATCGAGTTATTATAATCTACTAATGAATTAAGTATTTTTTCGTCATTTTTACAAGATACAAACAGTAAAAGAGCTGCGAAACCTGTAATTATTTTATTTTTCATTCTAATTTCTAAAAATATTTCTCCAAAAATAGCAAAATTTATTCCTCTTTACTAATTTCGTCGACAGCTTGCCCAAATTGTAATATATATCCGTTGTTGTCAAAGATTGCAAACTCACGCATTCCCCAATCAAAAGTCTCTATTTTATAGCAAATTTTTGTGATGGTATTCAAATCTTTCCAAAGTTCATCTACATCATCAATATTAAAATAAAAAGAACCCGAAAAGCATATATTATTGGCAGTTCCATGCTCATTAGGCAAAGTGAGCATAATCTGCACCTTGTTTTTCATCAAAAAAGCCCAATGCGCTTCGATGTTGGCATCAACGAGCGAAAAACCTAAAATATGAGTGTAAAATCCGATAGATTCCTCCAAATTTTTGGTCCAGATAATGGGCATCAGAGAATGAAATTTCATATTTAAATCATTATATTTTTTTAAAGCAATGTTATCGCCTTAATTCATTTGTATTATCAATCAAAATAATTTTGGCGATTTCGCTATTAATTTTCCAGATATAATTTAAGGCTTTGTCCGATAATTTCGTTCCAGCCTTGGGTAAAACTCTCTTTAGCAAATCCTTCACCTAAATCTTTCAACTTTTCAGTTCCTTCATGAGTTAATGTCACAAAAGTTCCGTTTGCATCAGACTCCAAATTCCAAGTCACAAAAGTTTTTTCATTAGAAAAAGTGGGATAAAACCACGAGTGTTTCAATTTTTGGTTTGAAATAGCTTCAATGATCTCAATCGTATGAAGATATTTTTTTTCTTCACCCGGCTCATAAAAATTAAAAGACTTTCCGACTTCGGCTTCAAAATCTGCAACATCAAAATACCATGATGGCAATTCGTTTTTATCAGTCAATGCTTTCCAAACTCTTTCAATGGGCGCGTTGATTTTCTTTTTGATAATGATTGAATTTTCCATGTGAATGTTTTTTAATGAGTTTTTGTCCAAACTTTTATTTTAACGCAAAGTTCAATTAGATTTTTTCAAATTAAATCAATATAATTTAGCCAAATTCTGAAAACAAACAATGATTTAAGAGTGACTAAATCCTGTAATTTTAGCTTCATCAAAATCCAGCTGCATTTCAATCGTTCTCATCACATGGTCGTCGAATATTTTATCCCGCTTCATGCGGTGAAGTTCGTTTCTCTGCGCCTGAATAACCTGCCTCAAAACATCTTTATTTTCGTTCATTGCACTAGCATAATCTACTGCAGAGCCCATGCATTGTGCTTTGTCAGCAATTAATTTCATTTCATTTTCCAGCTTGTAAATTTGATGTCTCACGAGACTATTGCTTTCAGATAATTCAGAAAAATCTGTAGTCAATTTCTGAAGTGCTGTCTCTTTTAATTTTTTCAGTAAAATTGCTTCCTGTTTTTCTTCCGGCAATTCGCTTCCGGCATCATCAACTTTTAAAAATTTTAAAATTGGAGTCAACATCAAACCTTGCCCTACTAAAGTTATCAAAATTATCACGAAAGTCACGAATAAAATAATATTACGATGCGGGAACGCCTCTCCGTTTGGCAAAAATGCAGGAATAGAAAGGGCTGCAGCTAATGAAACTACTCCCCGCATTGCTGCAAAACTAATGATAAACGGTTCTCGCCAATCGGGTTTTGGATTTTCTGACCTTAATTTTTTAGATAAAAACCACGGAAAATACATAATAGAATAACTGTACAGCAATCTTGTTAAAATAATTGCCCCACCAATGACAATACTATAAAATATTCCTTCTGAAATGGTGTAGTCTTTCATTGCAGCGACTACAATCGGTAATTCAAGACCAATTAAGATGAAGATAATGGTATTCATCAGGAAAATGAGGACACTCCAGACATTGCCGGACTGAATTCTTGAGGTATGACTAAGATAGCAATGCGAATTGTATGACATCAGTAATCCGCCTGCTACAACAGCTAAGACCCCGGAAAAATGAAAATGCTCTGCACCGACATACATGATGTAAGGCACTATCAATGTAATTACTGTATCAATATTTGAGTTGGAAGGAATTAACCTAAGAAAAAATCCGAAAAGGAATCCAAACGCAATTCCAATTGCGATACCGCCCACTGCCATAATGAAGAAATCACCTATCGCATCTCTCCAGATGAACTGTCCGGAAATCACCGCAGCTAAGGCAAATTTAAATACAATTAAACTCGATGCATCATTAATCAAACTTTCACCTTCCAAAATACTGGTGATCTTCTTTGGAATTTTCATGTGCTTCAAAACAGAAGTTGCCGCAACCGCATCTGGAGGAGAGTTGACTCCACCTAACAAAAATCCCATCGCTACAGTCAAGCCAGGAATTATGGAAGATGAAAGATAAGCAACAACCACTGAGGTCAGAAATACCAATCCGAAAGCCATTGAAAAGATTTGTTTTCGCCATTTATGAAAATCTTGCCACGAGGTAAACCATGCGGCTTCAAATAAGATGGGTGGCAGGAAGATCAGAAAAACCAAATCCGGCTCGATTTCTATGTGTGGCATTCCCGGTACAAGACTGATGATCAATCCGGCAATCACCAGAAAAATAGGGTAAGCTACTTTCAGCTTCTGCCCTATCATCACGAGGATCATTACAGACAATAAGACCGCAATGGATATGGTAACGTAAGTGTGGATCATGGTTGATTTGTTTAAAATATTAATATAAACACAAATAATTCTAATTTGCGTTTTAAAGTGATTTATAAAAAAATTATTTCTTTATGTATCTAGCCTTATGATCAAACTGAAGTGATGGTAAATCATATTCTTCAAGAATTTTAATTATTCCTGTTTTATTTGAATTATAAAATTCAATGTCATTAGCTAAATATGTCTTCCCTTTTTCAAAAACGATACTGTAATATGGATCATCTGGATCATCTGGATCATCTGGTTTTGTAAATGAAGCAAATGTTTTAATGTTATATTTATCTGAAAATATTTTACTTAAATAAAACTGCCTTTCCTCGTAGTGAGTATTAGGAGTTCTATAAATTGATATATTAAAACTGAATTCTTTCACATCAAAATTTAGTTTCGTATTAAAGAAAATATGATTTGGATTATTAAAATCTATTTTTTCCGGTTCGTTATCATTGAAATCCCAATGAAAAGTCGTCAAACCTGAAAAAACCTCAGACATTGTATTGATAATCTGTCCATTATCTAAAGATTTATCTAAAAAAATATCTTCCATAATATTTTTCATTAATGAAAACCGTTATTTTTCTCAATCTTTTACTCTAAAGTACAATTTGTTTGATCGGAGTAATTGCAGGCGGAAGATCTTTTTCATCCAACATATCTCTCATATCAATTTCTATTGTACGGCTTATTTGCGTAATCGGAACGTCATTTGGGCTTCCTTCAAAAGGATTTACAGAAGCTTCTCCTACGCTGTCTAAAGTGTGAAAACACCAAGTCACCAAAAGAGAAAACGGAATATTAAACCACAAAGTGTAGTTCTCAAGAGCTGTTCCATCACCCATTTTTGCAAATTCTTTTACCAAACCGAAAGGCACAAAAACGATGAATAAAATCAGAAGATATGTCGTAATGGAAGAGAAGTTCCTCGGATACGGAAAATTCTTGATTCTTTCTGCCTTACCCTGATCATCAGTAAATTTCACCAATTGCTGATTGATTTGTGACCATTGAAAATCATTGATTTCACCATTTGCATAAGCTTCAGAAATCTCTTTACTCTGCAAAGCCATCAGTTGGGTTGCACGGTTTTTTTTGCTTAAAATATATTTCAGCTCGTCTTCTGCAAGATATTTTTTCAGTTCATCTTCAATTTTAAAAGTTCTTTCCTGAATTTCATATTTTTTCGCATATTCTTCAAACTGAGACACATTCATCATTTCCCAGGCTCTCGGTTCTCTCAGTTGAAAACGAAGTGCTGTCAGCCAAGCATAATGACGTTCAAACATTGCTTTTACTTTAACCGGATTTTTACCCGACAATGAATCTCTCAAAATATACCCGAAGCTCCTGCTGTCATTGATAATGGCACCGTAAATCTGTCTGGCTTCCCAAAGACGGCTGTAACTCGCATTATTTTTAAATCCTACAATAAAAGCAACCGCAGTACCCATAATTGCGATTGGCTGCCATGGAAATGAAAGAAAGGTAAAGCCAAAATAATATAAAAGCGTGGGAATTATGGCCAAAATCAGTAAAACATAAATACTTCTTTTAGTCCAAACTATAAATTCGATAGCGCTAAATCTTTTTCCTGAATGCATTTGTTTAGTTTTTGTGTTTAAAGGTATTTAATTTTAGTTTCTTGTGAATGGAATATTGTTGTAAAAACCAATCTGTATTTGTCCGCGGTTTTTATTTTCCTGAATCTGATTCATGTAGCCCGCTTCGATTCTCATGTTTTTGTTGATAACAAATCCTAAAGCACCATAAACACGATTTCTATCGAAAACCGGACTGTCTAAATGCAGAAAAATCTCATTATAAGCAGAAACATACAGAGTTTTTGGAAGCATTTCTTTATTGGTAACAGGAATATTTAAACCTAATAAATAACGGAATCTCATCCTGAAATCATCCTGTAAAAAACGTTCTTCTAAACGGTAACGATGCTGAAGATTGAATCTTCCAAATTTCTGTTTAGTAATATATTGCTGGAAAATCCGGTGCTCGATATTCTCAGTTTTTTCACCTTTAACGTAAGGCTGACTCAGAATAAAACCGTAACCTAATAAAATATTGTTGTTATTTTCTGTTAAATCATACCCAATTCCGGTGCGGATGAGAAGTTGCTCTAAATCACCAATTCCATCAAAATTACGGTATTGAATTTCATTATGGAAATTTAGTTTTTTACTGATTTTATTATTTCCGAAATACATATACCATGCCCCAAGACTATTATCTTGTGCAAAAGAATATGCTGAAATACTTATAAAAAAAAATATCGTCAACTGCCTGATAACCCTCATACTTTACTTCTTTATTATTACTATCTATCAAAATACCAAATTTAATAATTTCAATCAATAATAACAAATAAAAATTTAAGTTTACAAAATTCTCAGGCAGGAGATAAGTTGAGATTAAGAAGGAACTTTTTCTACTAAAATATCTTTCCTTTTTTTGTCAAAATAAGTGCAGGTCATATCGTTCAAATTCATTTTCCAGCCTTCTACTCCATTCTCTGCACAGTCTTTACAAAAAGTCATGTAATCTGTGCCGCCTTGCTGATGAAGTTTCAACTGAATTTTAAAATTTTCAAGATTTAAGTTCTCTGAGATTTGTAAAGCGTCATATTTACTTCCGGTTTTTGCAGAATGATTTTCTGTATCAAAATATTCTGTATTTCCGTCTGAAACGTAAGCCGTGTAGTGAGAAACGCCAAGATTCTTTATTGCCTGAATATATTTAGGAAAATCTGCTCCGCTTTTTACTTTCTGGTGTTCTGCTTTGATTTCTTCAATTGTGAATTTCATTTTGTTGTTTTTTTAAATTTTAATATTAATTGTTTTTATAATGCTTATTTTAACGCAAAGGTGCGCAGAGATTTTTTTAACAGTTGGCTGTTTAAAGTTACACAAAGCCGTTCCACTTATAAAAGTTTATTAAGTTTTCAATTTGAGATATTTTTCAACATTAAGAATTTAAAGATTTTGAGAAATATTAAGTTTAGCGTTGCTTTAAGAATATAGCTAAAAAATCTGTGAAGATCTGTGCGATCCGTGGGACAAAATAAAGCTCCAAAATAATAATTTAACGAAGCAGAAACTTTTTGGTTTCTGTTTTGTTATTATCTTTTCTTAAAATATTATTTATGAAAAATATTCTCATTATCTTTTTTACCTCGTTGATGCTGATGGCGTGTCAAACGAAGGAAGACAAAGTTCAGGATTTTGTCAAAATGTACAACAACTCATCCTCGATGATGATCAACCAAATGATCAAATCAACGAAAGCAAGTTCTACCTCACCGGATTTGGTTAACATCGATGTAACAACGACTTACCAAAGTGGTGACATGGAAAGTGATCTGGTCAGCAAATCTCTTCCCGATTTGATTGCTCAGGCTATTAAAAGTGAAAAAATAGGTAAAGAACTTTTTGAGAGTGGTGTAAAATTTAACCTGAAAGTTCACAGTGCAGATTCAAAAGTGATTATTGATAAAACAATCGACGACAAAAACCTGAAAGAATCGGTTGATTTTAACGCAATTGCTAAAGGAGAAAAACCAAGCACCAATGATTTAAACCAAATTTTAGAGGCATTTAATAAAAACTTACCGATTGTTGATCCGGCAACAGGAACTAAAATTGTAAGTATAAAAGCGGATGCAGAAAAAAATCTTATTTATACCAACGAAGTTCCGGATAGTTATATTCCGATGCTGAAATTAGAAGGTTCTGATAAACTTATGAAAGAAGAAATGATCAAAACGCCTCAGGTTCAGCAGGTTTTCCAACAGACTGCAGTTTTAGGGGTAAATAATCTAAAATATGTCTACACCGATTCTAAAGGAAAAGTGATTAAAGAAATTGTGATTTCAAAAAATGATTTGAAATAAACAGTAAAATTTTTAAATTCAATATAATAATGCCGGTTCATTCCGGCATTATTATTTGTATTCATTCTTACTATTGAAGTTACCTTAACAATGTGAGCGCTTTGGATGGTAAATAAAATCTTTTTTGACCGCAAAAGATCCAAAAGAAATGATTGAGAAAAACTTTATATAGAGAGTTGCAAAAGACAGCAAAATGTAAAACCTCTAACTTATCAATTTATTAGCTTTTGAATAGCTGATAGTCTCGTAAAATCTTTTGTTTCTATTGCGGTTAAAATTTTAATGTATAATTTTTTTGCAGTAAATTGAATTACAAAACTTCAATTCAAAAACTTTCTTACCCAAAGAAATATCAGTAATTTTGTGGCAGATTTTTTTCATGAAAAAGGGGCTTATTTTTTTATTTCTGTGGATATTTGTTTTTGGTTTTTCACAATCAAAACTCACAGTAATTAACGAAGCCAAAGGAACACCTATTGCCAACGCTATCATTTCATGCAATGATAAAATTCTGGGAACAACCGACGATAATGGATTTTTGGAATTTAAATCTAAATGTAAAAATATCCAGATTAAAGCGTCTAATTATTTCAAAGAAAGTGCAATAGTTGAAGATGAAATGACCGTCACGCTCATCAACACTTCATCGAAAACACAATCCATAGAAACCGTTATTTTAGAAGATAAAAGTGATCCAAAAGCTCTTGAAATTTTAAGAAAAGTAAATCAGTTTTTTAAAAGTAATTCTCCACGCAGTTTAGATTCTTACACCTACAAATCTTACGACAAAATCTCTTTAGACATCGATCAGGATAGTATTTCTGTTTATAATGAAATTTTTAATAATAATTTTAACCTTTTCAAAAAACAGAAAACCAAAGATTCTATCAATGATGTTTCGGCTCGGAGAATATTTTCTAAAAGTAAATTATTTCTTTGGGAACGGGCTCAGGAATATTTGTACTCAAAAAAGTACGGTGAAAAAGTTAATATTTTAGACAACCGTATCTCAGGACTGAAGCAACCCATTTATGAACTGATTGCCCTACAGGGAAACAGAGATAAAATCCCGGAACAGATAAAGCCGGAAAACCGTGGTCTGTACAGGTTTTACCTCACTGATTCAATTGAAATTGAAGGCAGAAAAAACTTTGTGCTCCGATTCCGTGAAGTCAGTTATAAGAAATCGGTGAAAAGGAGAAAATTCAGCGGATATTTATATATCGATATTGATACGTATGGCATCAAAAAAATAGAAAGCATCAGTAAAGATAAAAATGAAGGCAACATCACAAGCACTTGGACATTCTTCAACAACAAATGGTTTCTGGCAGAAGAAAGCGTAAAACTGAGAATGAGCCGAATGATGATGAATAGTGGAGAATCAACTGGAAATTCTGAAAATCATTTAAAAAAACACAAAAACAGCTTTGGAACGTATGCCTATCTGAGTTCTAAGTATTTTGATTACGAATCTCCCATTGAGGAAAATCAAAAAGACTTCAAAGGCTACACTTTTACCGTAAAAAATGCTGACGGAAAAACGCTTCAGAAATACAGAACCGAACCTTTATCTGATCGTGAGAAAAACACCTATTTCGTCATCGACAGTTTAGGAAAAAAATATAATGTTGACCGCAAAGCCAGAATTTTAACAGGTTTAATTAACGGACAAATCCGAGCAGGAAGTTTTGATTTTGACATTGGCGAGGTCTTCAATTACAACTTGTACGAAGGTTTCAGATTGGGTCTGAAAGGAAAACTGAATGAGAATTTTAATCCTTATTTCTCCCCAGATTACTATTTTGCGTACGGTTTGAGTGATGAAAAATTCAAATACGGAATCGGGCTCGACATCAAAACGACACTTGATAAAAACTCTTTTTTTAGAATTGAATATTATGATGATGTAAACTCTTCAGGAGAATTTTACCGCAGACTCTGGACGTTCAGAATGCGGATGATGAATTATGGAAACAACATCAACAACGACAAATATTACCGTTACGAAGGTGCATCAGTATCGTATTTAAATGACGTTAGCAACGGTTTGACACTCGCATTTGCTGCAAGAAGAAATACGGAAGAAGCAAAGTTTGATTACAATTTCAGAAACAGCGGAACAACTTTTGAAAACTTTTATACTCTGGTAACACTGAAATATTCTCCGAATTCCACCAATATTATGACGCCGCAGGGAAAATCGCTGATTGACCAGAAATATCCTGAGCTGTATTTTAATTTTGAGCAGAGTTTCAAAGCGTTGGGTGGAGATTTTAATTACACTCGTTTTGATGCTTTGTTTGTACAGAATTTTAAAACCGGTTTGGGAACTACAGGCCTCAGATTATATGGCGGAGTGGTCTTAGGCGAAGCACCCATATGGAAACATTTTACAATGAATGGTCTGGCGTCGCCGAGCCGTGACATTAATTTCAACCTTACTTCCTATTTGGGATTTGCCACGTTGGAAGGTGGGAAATTTTACAATGACCGATTTGTAGCCTATTATTTAACCCATAAGCTTCTTTGGTATTTTAAAAGTATCGGGCAGAATGTTTCGAGTTTAGATTTTGTTTTAAGAGGAACCATCGGTGATATGAAGCATCCCGAATATCATGATTTCAGATTCAGAAAATTAGATCATTTATATCAGGAAGTTGGATTGGAATGGAATAATTTCCTTTCTTCTTACTTCAATTTGGGTATTTTTTACAGAGTCGGATATTATACAACGTACAGTTTTAAACAGAATTTTGCATTTCAGTTTAAACTTAAGTTGTTGGAATTTTAAAATGAGTAATTGGTAATTATTAATAAGTAATCTGATTCCTCGTAATCAATTATAATAAAAAGATACTTTGTTGTCTTCGCTGAGTGAAATCAAAGATTCGACGTAGTCAAACGCCTTTGCGAACTTAAAAACAGCGAGCATTTAAAAAAATCTTTGCGCACTTTGCGTTTAAAAACAAAACTTATGTTAAATTAAATATTCAAGATAAATCAATGAAAAAAATAGAAATTAAAGCAGAACAGTTTTTTGAACTATTAAGACTAAAAGACACCTCGATGTGGGCAATTTTCTCACAAATGATCGATGGTGAAGAAAAAGAAATGATTTTCTTAGACAATGAAGACAAAATTTTATTTAATTATATCTTACCCGACAATCAGGAGCAACTGGAAGAAGACAGAATAAAATTCTCTAAAGAATTTACTGAAAAACAGGCACATCTTAATTGATAAATAAATTACATTAAGAATTCTTAACTTCTACGGCACTTAATTTGCCATAGCTGATTTGATTTACATGATTTTCAACTTAAAATAAAAAGAAAAGAAAATTCATCACCAGCCAATCAAATTTAATCGTTAGAAATTCTTTATGAAAAAATTGTATTTATTGCTGTTATCACTCGGATACATCAGCATTTTCTCACAGTCGAAAATTACCGTTAAAAGTTCAGGAGATCAGTCTGTGATCTCTAATGCTTCAGTGACCTGCAATAACAAATTGCTGGGGAAAACAGATGCTTCCGGAGTTCTCAATTTCAGAACAAAATGTAAAAAAGTAGAAGTTTCTGCGAGAGGTTTTTATGAAGATGATGTCGTGGTTGATAAAGTGATGGAAGTTTTTTTATCAAAGGCTGATTCTAAAACTCAAAATATACAAACGGTAATTCTTGAAGATAAAAGTGATCCGCGAGCTTTGGAGATTCTTAGAAAAATCAATGATAATTACAAGCGGAATTCTCCGCTAAGTCTGGATTCTTATTCATTTAAATCTTACGAAAAAATTTCTTTAGATTTTGATGAAGACAGTATCAATGCTTACAATACATACATCGCCAACCGAATTGATTCGCTGAAAAGTCTTCCACAGCAGCCGATGAAAGCTCAGGAAAAAAAAGATTCTCTAGAGTCTGTGAACCTGATGAAATTGGTTGGGAAAAGCAAAATGTTTTTGTGGGAAAGAGCTTCACAAAGTTTATATTCAAAAAAATACGGCGAGAAAACCAATATTTTAGACAATAAAATAGCAGGTTTAAAAGAACCCATTTATGAATTGATGGCTTTCCGTTCCAACAGAAATGTAATTCCGAAAGAAATAAAAGAAGAAAACAGAAACCTTTATCGTTTTTTCCTGACTGATTCTATTGAGATTGACGGCAGAGAAAATTACGTGATTCGTTTTCGCCAGGTAGATTATAAAGAGGCCGTAAATAAAAGAAAATTTAACGGATACATCTATGTTGACAAAGAAACCTACGCTTTGAAAAAAATCGAAAGCAACAGCAAAATTAAAAGTGAAGGAAGCATCACCAGTATTTGGAAACCTATCGAGAACAAATGGTTTCTGGTGAAAGAAAACTACAAACTCAAAATGGGCTCTACCTCTTTTGATACCGAAGATTCATCAGATAAAAATAAAAGCAAAGAAGAGAAAGAAGCCGACAAAAATGCAAGAAAGAAATTTGGAAGTTATGCCTTTGCAACTGCAGATTATTTTGATTTTAAAACTCCCATTGAAGAAAAACCACAAGATTTTAAAGGCTATACGATTGATGTGAAAAATTCTGACGGAAATCTGATTGATCAATACAGAACTGAAAATCTGACCGATCGTGAAGTAACTACGTATTCAAAAATTGACAGTTTGAGCAGCAAATACAAACTGGACCAAAAAGCCAAAGCCCTTACCGGTTTGCTGAAAGGAAAAATAAGAGTGGGAATGGTAGATTTTGATTTGGCAAGATTAATTGGTTACAATAAATATGAGCATTTCCGTTTTGGAGCGGGTGCAAAACTGAACGAAAAATTCAATAAATACATTTCGCCTGATGCTTATTTTGCTTATGGAATTTATGACAAAGATTTTAAATACGGAGCCGGAGTTGACGTTCGTACAACGTTAGAAAAGAACTCTTTTTTCCGTGTGGAATATTTCAATGATGTAATGGCAGCAGGTCGATTTTCAGAAAATCTATGGAATTTCAGAATGAAAATCATGAACTCCGGCGTAGCACTGAACAACGGAGTTTTCTTCGGACATGAAGGTTTTAAAGTAAGTTATGAGAATGACATCACCAACGGATTAACCGTAAATGTTGCCGCAAAAAGAACGCAGGAAGAATCTAAATTTGCTTACAATTACAAAGGTTTGGGAAGTCAGTTTGATGTTACTTCATCAACGATTACCTTAAAATATTCTCCGAATTCAAAGAATATTATGACGCCAACCGGAAAATATACATACGAGCAAAGTCTTCCCGAAGTGTATTTAAATTACGAGCAAGGATTCAAGAGTTTCGACGGAGATTTTAATTTCAGCAGATTTGATGCACTTTTCGTTCACAATTTTAAAACAAAACTGGGTGTAACTGGTGTAAGAGCGTATGGAGGAATTATCGTTGGCGATGCTCCGATCTGGAAAAATTTCACCATGAATGGTTTGGGGAAAGGCAATGGCGGATTAAATTTTAACCTGACTTCATATCTTGGTTTTGCAACGATGGAAGGTGGAGAATATTACAACGATAAATTTGTGGGAGCTTATCTGACGCACAGACTTCCGTGGTATTTTAAAAGTTTTGGGAAGAATGTTTCAAGTTTCGATTTCATCTACAGAGGGACAATCGGAGATATGAAAAATCCAGAATTTCATCAATTTGAATTCAAAAAACTAGATCATTTGTACAATGAGCTGGGTCTGGAATGGAATAATTTCCTTTCTTCACAATTCAATCTTGGATTTTTCTACAGAGTCGGACATTACAACACACCGAAGTTTAAAGATAATTTTGCCATTCAGTTTAAATTGAAATTATTAGGGTTTTAAAGATGAGTAAGTGGTAATTTAGTACTGAATTATCCAAAAAAATATTTCAAAAAACCTCTCAAGATTTACGTTTTGAGAGGTTTTTTTTTGACTAAATTTTAGTTATTTAAAAATTCATCAATAGTCTTTTTTGCTTCAGAGACATCATGCACACGCAGGATTTTTGCACCTTGATGTAAAGCTTTCAGGTGTAGTTTTTGAGTTTCTTCATTAATGTCTAAAGCAGATTTACCTAATGGCTTATAAATAAATGATTTTCTTGAAATCCCGATCAGCAAAGGAAAACTTCCAAAACCGAAAAATTCCACCTCATCAATCATTTTCATCTGATCTTCCACCGTTTTTCCAAAACCAAAACCCGGATCAAGAATAATATCTTTGATCCCGATTTTTAATAATTCATCGGTTTTCTTTGAAAAATACTGATTGACCGTCAAAGTAATATCGGCGAAAGAAGTTTTTTCATGCATCGTTTGATATGACGGATTGACATGCATTAGAATGTAAGGAAGTTTTGTTTCGGCAACGGCATCAAGCATTTCCACATCAAACTGTCCGCCTGATATATCATTAACGATATCAATTCCTTCATTAAAACAAAATTTCACTGTTTCAGCATAAAAAGTATCGAGTGAAATTAGAGCCTCAGGAAATTCTTTTTTAATTAATGAAATGACGTTTCCAATTCTTTTAATTTCCTCTTCACTGCTCAAAAAATCTGCATTCGGCCGTGTAGACTGTGGACCGATATCAATCATCAATGCTCCATCTTTCAACAACTTTTCAGCCTGTTTCAATGCAGATTTTTCATCATTAAATTTACCTCCGTCCGAAAAAGAATCGGGTGTGAGATTCAGAATTCCCATCAATTGTGGTACATTTAAATCTATTAATCTTCCGTTACAGTTGATTGAATGGAAGTTCTGGGAAGTGTGGAACGGCGAAAGAATTACATTATTTGCAGGCATCCGGATACATCGAATTTATTTCCGCAAAAATAAACTAAAACTTCACAAAATTTAAATGAAATTAACTTTTAGAAATAATAAAATTAAAAACCACAAATCTTAAACTCTCGCTCGGTCATACTCAAAAACTCTATGCCATATTCCCGCTACCTAAAACCTAATTCGTATATTTGGGCTATTAAGAGAATGTATGTTAAAAACTTCAATCCAGTTCGAGAAAATTATCAGCGAATGTCGTGATCTTTTCAGTAAAAAATTACAAGATTACGGTGCAGCTTGGCGAGTTTTGAGACCGAGTTCAATTACCGACCAAATCTACATTAAAGTCAACAGAATCCGCACATTACAGATGACAGATGTGAAAATGATTGACGAAAGTGAAGAAGGAGAATTCATTGCTGTCGTCAATTACTCGATTATTGGTCTGATTCAATTAGAGAAAGGTTTTTCGAATGATTTTAATGAAAATAAAGATGAAATTTTAAGTCTTTATGACCAGTATGCTCATGAAGCTCAAGCTTTAATGGAAAGAAAAAATCACGACTATGGCGAAGCGTGGAGAGACATGAGAATTTCTTCAATTACTGATTTAATTTACCAAAAAGTTTTAAGAACAAAACAAATTGAAGATAATCAAGGCGTTACCATCGTTTCGGAAGGTCTGGATGCGAATTATTTTGATATGCTGAATTACGCAGTGTTTTGTCTGATTAAATTCTCAGAAAAAGAAAACAATATAGAACATCAAATTATATAATATGATTAAAGGTTTATTACGTTTCGTCGTCGCCATCATTTTCATCCTTTCAGGGTTTGTTAAAGCAGTAGATCTGGTAGGATTTTCATTTAAAATGGAAGAATATTTTGAACCATCGGTTTTTGACATGCCGTTTTTTGTAAAATTTGCTTTGCTTTTTTCAATCATTGTGGTGGTTTTAGAATTGTGGTTAGGTTTTATGCTTTTGCTGAAATTTAAACTGAAATTCACGCTTTCTGCACTGATCGCCTTGTGTGTTTTCTTCGGATTTCTGACGTTTTATTCAGCCTACTTCAATGTAGTAACTGATTGTGGATGTTTCGGAGATGCCATTAAATTCACACCTTGGGAAAGCTTTGTGAAAGACATTGTTCTTTTGGTTGGACTTATCATTCTGTTTTTCTTATACAGAAAAGAATGGAACAAAAAAGATGATTACTCAAGTTCATCAAAACCTCAAAACAACAAATTATTTTCAATCGCATTCGGGATTTTTTCAGGAATCATGATTTTCATTATGGCTCAAGGCATTATCAATGAACCAATCATCGATTTCCGTGATTATAAAATTGGGACAGATTTGAAAGCTGAAAAAGTAAAAATCAGCAAAAATCCTTCAGAATACAAAACTTTTTACTCGTTAAAAAATTCGAAAACTGGAGAAGTTTTGAAGGTAAATCAGGATGATTATATCAACCAGACAAAATATTGGGAAGAAGGCTCACCATGGAAAATTGAAGAAGATAAAAATGAGTCTAAACTGATGAAACAAGGATATAAATCTGAGATTGCTAAATTTAAGATTGAAGATCCTACAGGAATTGATTTAACGGATGAAATTATCAATGCTCCGAAAGCCATTTTGGTGTTTTCTTATCATCCGAAAGAAGTTTCAGCCGACTTGCTAAAGAAAGTTGAAGCCAAAGTAAATACTGACAAAACTGCAGTTGTTTATGGAATTTCTACCATTCCGACGACTTTTAAAACCATTAAAAATGCAATGATGGATGGTACTGCAATCAAAACGATAGCAAGAAGCAACCCGTTCGTTTTAACATTGCAAGACGGGAAAATTGTAGACAAACAGCCCGCTAAAAATTATATTGACTAATCAATTGTAACCTTTTAGACATTTTTTTAAATAAAAAAAATTAAAACATATTTAAATGCATAAATCAAATAAATCAATCGCTGGTTATCACTTATTAATGATTCTTTCTTCTGTAGACGGAGAATTTGCACCGGAAGAAGGAATGCTTGTACAACAATATCTGGCAGAGGAATTTCCATTTAAAATCAATTTGGATAACGAATTGGAAGCCATTGCCCTACTTCAGCCAGAAGAATGGAAAGATCATTTTGAATTTCACGGACGTTGTTTCTTAGATGATTCTACGGAAGAAGAACGTAAAAGTTTTATTCAATTTGCAAAAACTTTGATAAAGGCCGATGATGTAGTAACTGACGAAGAGCATACTTTTTATACGCTTCTGAAAAATCTTTGGAATCTGGCATAGACTTTTGAAAAAATACAGCCATGAAAAAAATTTATTTAGGATTATTAGCTATGAGTATTTCTGCAACCTATCAATCTCAAAAATTCCCAGACTTAAAAGCTCCTGTTGCAGAAAAGCAGGAACATATAAGAGAAATTCATTCCGATAAGGTAAACGATCCTTATTACTGGATGATCGATTATTTTAAAAAAGCAAAAGATTCTTCAAAGGTTGTAGATTATCTGAAGGCAGAAAATTCTTACTGGGAAGGGATGATGAAAGATACAGAGCCTTTCAGAGACCAGCTTTTCAAGGAAATGAAGGCTAGAATAAAGGAAAAAGATGAATCTGTTCCTACTTTTAAAAACGGTTATTATTACTACAGCCGTACAGAAACAGGAAAACAATACTTCAAATATTGCAGAAAAAAAGGAAGCCTTACTGCTCCCGAAGAAATTCTTCTGGATGTAGATCAAATGGCAGAAGGTCATGCATATTATTCTGCTTCGGGCTTCAGCATCAGCTCAGATAATACCAAAATGATTTTCGGAGTAGATGATGTTTCCAGAAGACAATACAAATTATTTTTAAAAGATCTTTCGACAGGAAAAACGACTGACCTGGGCATTAAAAATACAACTGGTTCTGCAACCTGGGCAAATGATAACAAAACTATTTTTTACACGTCAAAAAACCCTGAAACACTTCTGACAGAGAAAATTTTCAGACATTCTCTGGGAACAGATGTTTCTAAAGATGTTTTGGTGTATGAAGAAAAAGACAAAACCAATTACATCGGTGTAGGAAAATCTAAGAACGAAAAGTTCATCATGATCTATTCCGGAGCTACAACTTCTTCTGAAACAAGATATATTGATGCCAACAAGCCCAACGAAATTTTCAAAGTTTTTCAACCGAGAATGAAAGATGTTTTGTATGATGTAACTCCTTTGGAAGATCGATTTTTAGTCACAACCAACAAAGATGCTCTCAACTTTAAAGTGGTAGAAACCCCTTTAAACAAAACAGGAGTCGAAAACTGGAAAGATTTTGTTCCGCACAGAAAAGATGTGTTGATGGAAGGAATCAGCGAGTTTAAAAATTATCTGGTTTTCAGTGAAAGGCAAAACGGACTTTCGCAATTGGTGATCTATGATAGAAAATCAGGTAAAAAAGAATTTTTAAAATTCGATGAACCTGCGTATACCGTTTATCCATCGGGGAATCCAGAGTACAATACCGATAATTTCCGTTTTGGTTATACATCACTTGTTACTCCAAGTTCTCAGTTTGAGCAAAATTTAAAAACAGGAAAAAGAATTTTACTGAAAGAACAGGAGATTTTAGGCGGATACAATAAAACTAATTACACTACAGAAAGACTTTTTGCAACAGCAAAAGACGGCACAAAAATTCCGATTTCTATCGTTTATAAAAAAGGTTATAAAAAAGATGGGAACAGCCCGCTTCTACTCTACGCTTACGGATCTTACGGAAATTCTATTGATGCAACATTCAGCAGTACAAGATTAAGCCTTTTAGACAGAGGTTTTGCGTTTGCAATTGCGCACATCCGCGGAGGCCAAGAAATGGGAAGGCAGTGGTATGAAGACGGTAAAATGATGAAAAAGAAAAACACTTTTACAGATTTTATAGATGCCGGAGAATATCTTGTGAAAGAAAAATATACTTCACCAAAACATTTATATGCACAAGGAGGAAGTGCAGGAGGTCTATTGATGGGAGCTATCGCAAATATAAAACCTGACCTTTGGAACGGTATAATTTCCCAGGTTCCGTTTGTAGATGTTGTGAATACAATGATGGATGAAACTATTCCATTGACCACTAATGAATATGATGAATGGGGAAATCCTAATAATAAAGAAGCTTATTTTTATATGAAATCATATTCTCCTTATGAAAACATTGAGAAGAAAAACTATCCGAATATTTTGGTTACGACAGGTTTGCACGATTCTCAGGTACAGTATTTTGAGCCCGCAAAATGGGTCGCAAAATTGAGAGATCTAAAAACTGACAAAAATGTATTATTATTAAAAACAGATATGGCTTACGGTCACGGCGGTGCTTCGGGAAGATTCGATTACCTGAAAGATACTGCTTTGGTGTATGCTTTTATGTTTAAATTAGAAGGAATTAATAAATAATTTTAGATAAACTATGAGACGAAAAATAGTTGCAGGAAACTGGAAAATGAACAAAAACGTAATTGAAGCACAGCAGTTGATGATTCAATTATTAGGTTATAAAAATGAAAATAAAACCAACTGTGAAGTTTGGATTGCTCCCCCATCTTTATATTTAATGATGGCTAAAGACATCTTTGAAAAAGATGAAATCGGAGTTTTTTCTCAAGACATGAGCGAATTCGAAAATGGTGCTTACACAGGTGAACTTTCTGCAGATATGCTGGAATCGATTGATGCAACAGGTTCTTTAATCGGTCACTCTGAAAGAAGACAATATCACGGTGAAAACGACGAAAGCTGCAATAAAAAAGTAAAACTAGCTTTAGATAAAGGTTTAATCCCTGTTTACTGTAATGGTGAAACCCTTGAACAGAGAAAAGCAGGACAACACTTAGATGTTGTAAAAACTCAGACTGAAACGGCTCTTTTCACGCTTTCTGCAGAAGAAATCAAGAAAGTTGTGATCGCATACGAACCGGTTTGGGCAATCGGAACTGGCGAGACTGCAAGTCCGGAACAGGCGCAGGAAATTCACGCTCACATCAGAGGAATTATCGCTGAAAAATACGGTCAGGAAGTTGCTGACGAAGTTTCTATTCTTTATGGTGGTTCTGTAAAACCTGATAATGCAAAAGAAATTTTCTCTCAACCAGATATCGACGGTGGATTAATTGGCGGAGCAGCTTTGAAGCTGGAAGATTTTTCTAAAATTATTGAGGGGTTTAATTAATTTGAAAATTTGTCAATAAGCTAATTTGAAAATAAAAAAAGGGACGTAATTTACAATTACATCCCTTTTTTATATTCTGCCTAATTTTCAAATTAGCTTATTAGCAAATTATACTACAATTTTTCTTTCTTAGCTCTCTGTAAAACCTCATCGACCATTCCGAATTCTTTCGCTTCGGTAGAAGTCATCCAATAATCTCTGTCAGACGCTTTTTCTACCCATTCGTAAGTCTGTCCAGAATGCTCAGAAATGATGTCATACAATTCTTTTTTCAATTTCAACATTTCTCTCAAGTTGATTTCCATATCAGATGCAACACCTTGTGCACCTCCAGACGGCTGGTGAATCATCACTCTTGAATGCTTAAGCGCAGAACGTTTTCCTTTTTCACCTGCAACTAATAAAACAGCTCCCATAGAAGCGGCAATACCTGTACAGATTGTTGCAACGTCTGGCTTGATGATCTGCATTGTGTCATAAATTCCTAAACCTGCATAAACGCTTCCACCAGGAGAGTTGATATAGATCTGAATATCTTTTGCAGAATCTGAACTTTCTAAGAACAAAAGCTGCGCAGTCACAATATTAGCAACCTGGTCGTCAATTCCTGTTCCCAAAAAGATGATTCTATCCATCATCAAACGAGAGAAAACGTCCATTTGTGCAACGTTCAATCTTCTTTCTTCCATGATATAAGGAGTAAGGTTGGTTGGCCCATACATTCCCATATACTGATCGGTTACCAAACCGCTATTTCCTAAGTGTTTTACAGAGAAATCTCTGAATTCTTTTTTAATGTCCATATTTCTATTGGTATATTTTTAAATTTAATTAAGATGTAATTTACAACTTTTATTCCTAAAATTTTATAGGACTTTTTGGCAGTTTAGGTAGCAGATTATTATCTAAAAATAATTTTTTACGATTTAGTTGAATCCTAACATCTAATTTCTGCTATCTTTTTACATAAATTCCTTTAATCGGAGAATAACCTAAAATCTCTGACAGTTGCATAGATGCCTGTTTCAGCAAAGTTATTTTTTTAATTGATTCAAAATATTTAGACTCGTTATCTTTATAATTTTCAAGGCTTTCAGTAGTTTCTTTAATTAAATAATCGATGTATCTGAACTTATGAATCAGAATATCACCTTCCACCTGAGTATTGATTTTGTCACCATAATTAGGCGGAAAAATATTTCTTGAAGCCCAGTTTTCAAGATCATTTAATGGCATAATGGCATCAACAACTTTTGAGGTAATATTTTCATCCATAAATGTGACAAAGAAGTTTCCTTTCCGAAGTTCTTCATTGGCAATTCCTTCTTTAATGCTGTCAATGATGATTTTATTCAGCTCAACTTGAAATTCGTAATTTTCTTCCTCAAAATGATGAAGAATTTCTTCAATCACCGTAATGTCATACTTTTCGTTGGCTTCATTTTCTCTGTGTAATACTACATCACCAAAATTCAACATTAGATTAACCAGATTATTTTCTTGATTTAACAAGTCAAATATAATCGGATCAACCTGTTCAACGCTGTCAGGAACAATTTCCAGTTTTGGCTGAACATTTTCTTTTGGTTGACTTTTAGGCGCCTGATTTTGAGTAATCTGCTTCTGAATATCCAGTTCATTAAACAAACTCTGCTCAGAAAGTCCGAATTTAGTCGAAACTTCTTTCAGATAAACCTCTCTTTTTAAGCCATTTTGGACGAAACCAACAGATTTTACAATATTTCTGATGGCCTCGGCTTTTTTTATCGGATCATTTCCGGCTTCCTTTAAAAGAATTTCAGCTTTGAAATCGATGAAATCCATCGCCTCATTTTCGATGAACTTTTCTACGTATTCCTGCGGATGTTTTCTGGCAAAAGAATCGGGATCATCACCTTCTGGGAAAAGCAAAACACGAATGTTCATACCTTCCGTCAGCAACATATCAATGCTTCGGAAACTCGCTTTAATTCCGGCATTGTCGCCATCAAAAAGAATGGTTACATTTTCGGTAAGCCTTTTAATTAATTTGATTTGTTCGGTCGTCAGAGAAGTTCCTGAGCTCGCCACTACATTTTCAATTCCTGAAAGATGAAGCGAAATCACATCCATATAACCTTCCACCAAAAGACAGATGTTTTTTCTCGAAATCGCCTGTTTACCTTGGTTCAAACCATATAAAACATTTGATTTGTGGTAAATTTCTGTTTCGGGAGAATTGAGATATTTGGCTGTTTTAATATTGCTACGGAGAATTCTCGCTCCAAAACCTAAAACTCTTCCCGAAAAACTGTGAATCGGGAACATCACTCTTTCACGGAAACGGTCAATCCCAGCCGGAGAATTTTCAGGAAAAATTGACAGTCCTGATTTTTCTAATATTTCTTTGGAATAACCCTTATTTAAAGCAAATTCTGTAAATGCGTTTTTCTTTTCCGGAGAATATCCCAGTTGAAACTTTTTGATGATATCATCTTTCAGTTCACGCTCACGGAAGTACGATAAACCAATCGATCTGCCTTCTTCATTTTCCCACAGTATATTTTGGAAATACTCATTGGCAATTTCGTGAATTTTGTATAAAATATCTCTTTCAGACTGCGCATTTTTTGCTTCTTCAGAAAACTCACGCTGGTCTTCTTCAATCTCAATTCCGTATTTTTTGGCTGCATGCCGAAGTGCTTCAGGATACGTGAAATTTTCAATTTCCATCAAAAAAGAAATCGCAGTTCCTCCTTTTCCTGTTGAGAAATCTTTCCAAATCTGCTTGCTTGGAGAAACTACAAAACTTGGCGATTTTTCATCATGAAACGGGCTCAAACCTTTAAAGTTGGATCCCGCTCTCTTCAACTGCACATATTCGCCAACAATCTCCTCTACCCGGATTGTTGAGAATATTTTATCTATCGTCTGCTTGGAAATCATTGCGTAAAAATAAGAATTCCTAAAGTATTTTTAACAAAAAAACAGATTGATACTGTCTCAATCTGCTTAAATAATTTTTTAAAATCATTTGTATAAATAGAAAACTAAAAAAATACGTTAACTACAAAGTAGTATTCACAACACCAAAATCAATGGTAAGTACGGGTTCATAGAAATTGATGGGGCTGTTATCACCACTTCCTAAATATAATTTAATACCATTAGTAATAATTTCTTGGGTGACAATAATGGGTGAAAGCACCAATTCATCCCTGATTGTGGTAAAACCACTCGTTTTTGTCTGTTTAAAAAGTAAGTCTTTAATTTTTGTCCCTCCCGTTACCGTACCTGCTCCCGCATTATAAACAGCATTACCAGTATAAGCAACAAATCTGGAAGCTCCCGCATTCGCAGTGACCTCTTGATATTTTAAAGAAATATTGATGGACATTACGTTTCCTAAAAGCTGTTGCGGAACATTAATTTTAGAATTAGTATTATCCCAAATCACAAAATTATTCGGAGAGCCTGCCAATGGATTATTCTCAAGTATTAAATCTCCAGGACTTATATAACTGCAGTCAAACAATCTTAGTTTAGGCGAATCAGGAACAGTAAATGGTGTTGCACTAAAAGCATAGGTATTAATATCATTCAGCAAGATGTTCATCGGTTTAACAAACGCTAAAAGATTATTAATGGTCGTCGTTGTATTATCAACAGTCGCCCATAGACCGCCGTTCCAATAAAAAAAACCTTTGCCTTTAAGATTAATACCAATCCCTACCTGATTTACAACCGACGCAGCAGATGTTGCATATACCAGATTAGATTCTAATAACGTACCCGATATAGGCATGGAAAAAATTTCATCTCCAGTAAATCTGGGAATTATTAATCCTTCAACTTTCGTTAATGGGGCATTTCCGTCTATTTGGAGAGTTGTAGCTGGAGACACTGTGTTAATTCCAACCTGTGCAAATTGCCAACCGAAGATAAGCAGACCAAAAAGTAAATTTATATTTTTCATGACACTAGTTTTTATGTAGTATAAAATTAATAATACAAAATCAATAAAACCAAAAAGTAAATAATTTATTATTAAATAAATTATGCCTAAATTGTAAAAAACAACATAATTTATCTTAAATAATTATTAAATAAACAATTGTTTAACTATTAAAAAACAAATTCAAACAACATGTAAATAAGAAATTATTTTAATCAATATTATCAATACACTGAATTAGTATTAATAGTTTATATTCAATATATCGATTCTCAAATTTTCAACATCTTTTTATACAAACCTTTAATCAAAATTTCCGTCATATAAATACGTTCAATATAAATTTCAGTAATTTTGTCTTTTCAGAATTAGAGAACTATATTAAAATAGCTTTTTGATAAGAATATAGAATATTTGACATCTTTAAAAATTGCAGAAATAATTCTATGTACCTAAATCTTATCAAGAATGATCAAATCAGAAATCCTGAAATAACTATGGCAAGAACAAAAACTTTTCATGAATTATAGTTGAAAAATTTAAATAAAAAATGAATTTTAATATCACCAAATTAGAAAATTGGCAAGACGTTGTTGAAGAAATCACTCCTCAACTTCAACATCCGATTTTATTATTAAAAGGAAATTTAGGAGCCGGAAAAACTACATTTACTCAGTTTTTACTTAAAAATTTAGGTAGTGAAGACGAGGTGAATTCACCCACCTACTCTATTGTGAACGAATACAATACGTCTAAAGGAAAAGTCTATCATTTTGATCTTTACCGCTTAAAAAACATCGAGGAAGTCTTTGATATTGGCATTGAAGAATATCTTGACAATGCTTATTTATGCATTATCGAGTGGCCGGAAGTTTATGAAGAAGAACTCTACGGACTAAAGTACCATACCATGAGCATCCATAACAACGGTGAGAGCAGAGAAATCAGTTTCGACTAAATATTATGTATCTTTGTTCTAAGAAATCGATTGTATTATTAATTTTCTTTAAGTCATAATTGAATTTAAAATGAGTACCACAAATATTTTTACTCCTTTTTCCGAGGAAGAACTAATGCCAAAGGAGGAAAAGTTGGAAGTTATTAAAAAGGGCAAGCAATTCAGCATAGGAATTCCTAAAGAAACCTGTCTCAACGAAAGACGAACTTGTATAACGCCCGACGCGGTGCAGGTTTTGGTACAGCACGGCCATGAGATCATTGTAGAATCTGGTGCAGGACAAGGTTCTTTTTTTACCGACCTACAGTACTCAGAATCGGGAGCAATTATTACAAAAGATCCGAAAGAAGCGTTCAGTCAGGATTTGATTTTAAAAATCAATCCGCCTACTGATGAAGAAATTGATTATTTTAAACCAAATACTTATCTCGTTTCTGCTCTACAGATCAATCTTAGAGATAAAGACTATTTCCTAAAATTAGCAGAGAAAAAAATCAATGCCATTGCCTTTGAATTTATTGCTGATGAGTACAAACAATTGGCTTTGGTAAGATTAATCGGCGAAATTGCAGGTACAGTTTCTATTTTATATGCTTCGGAATTACTAGCCTTATCAAACGGACTGATGCTTGGTGGAATTACAGGTGTTAGACCCGCAGAAGTTGTTGTTCTAGGCGCAGGAATCGTTGGCGAATTTGCTACAAAAGCTGCCATTGGTTTGGGTGCAAGCGTGAAAGTTTTTGACAATTCGCTTTCAAAACTGAGAAGACTCCACACATTGGTTGACAGCAGAGTTCCCACCTCAATTATTGACCCGAAAGAATTAAGTAAAAGTCTTAGACGTGCCGATGTTGTCATTGGAGCCCTTCCAAGATTGAATATGCAGCCGATTGTCACCGAAGAGATGGTTTGCAAAATGAAAAAGGGCAGCGTCATCATCGATATTGCCATTGATTACGGCAAAGTAGTTGAAACGTCAGAACTGACTACAATGGAAGATCCTTACATCATCAAACATGGTGTTATCCATTGCGGACTTCCGAATCTGACCTCAAAAATGCCAAGAACAACCACGAAGGCAATCTCAAATTTTTTCCTTTCGTATATTCTAAATTACGATGTTGAGGGTGGTTTCGAAAATATGCTGATCCGCAAAAACGAAATGAAGCAAAGTCTGTATATGTATAAGGGCAGACACACCAAGAAGGTAATCTGCGACCGTTTCGGACTTACTTATCATGACATCAATCTTTTAATTTTCTAATGAAAAAAATAAAATTCTTTTTAATCGGTCTTGTTCCCGGATTGGTTATTGTATTTTTTGTTCTTAATAAAAAAGGCGTAAGCTGCAGCGGATATCTACCCAACAGCCGTGTCATCGCCGAAACTTTATCTAAAGATTTTAAATATTCCGAAAGCTTCAAGACAGAAATGGCAGCTTTAAAAGTAGATGAAAAATTCTTAAAAGACAGCATCATCACGGAAGGAAAAGTAGATTTCGACAGAAGTCACGCTCAGAAAAAACCTTGTCCGGATTACCTAATTTCTTATCCGAAAGACAATCCTCATTACGAGGTTTCATTCGAAAAATGTGCTGAAGAAGCTCAGTTATTAAGTTTAAAAAAAATAAAATAATCTACTGAGATGGACGGCAATTACTACATGATTCACGATTATCTGATTTTCGTTGGAGTTTTTGCTATTTTCTTTTTCCTCACAGTAAGTATTTATTTGTTCAGTC
The DNA here is from genome assembly GCF_020911865.1 of Chryseobacterium sp. C-71. Taxonomy (NCBI): domain Bacteria; kingdom Pseudomonadati; phylum Bacteroidota; class Flavobacteriia; order Flavobacteriales; family Weeksellaceae; genus Chryseobacterium; species Chryseobacterium sp. C-71. The sequence continues at coordinate 3,993,044 of NZ_CP087131.1, read as the reverse complement.
AAAATCAAAGTTTCAGAAAGAGAAATACCAAACTTTCAGAAACCAATAAGTTAATTGAACAACGCTTGAATGAAGTTCAATTGGAGCACATCGGTACAAAACTGAATCCACATCTTTTTAAAAATATTTTAAATTCGGTACAGTCGCACGCTTATCAGACCTACATGTCACTCGATAAACTGGCGAATGTTCTGGATTATATTTTATACGAAAGCAACAACAAATTTGTAAGCCCAAAAGAGGAATTCAGCTTTGCTTTAAGCTTAATTGAAATTAATAAAATTAAAATCAATCCGCTTTTTGATTTCAGAATTAAATCTAAAATTGACAAGTCTGATATGATATACGAAGAAAAAGTTTTTGCACCGCTGATTTCTGTAGATTTAATTGAAAACGCCTTTAAACACACAGATTTTCTGGCTCAGGATTCTTTCATCGCCATTCACCTTGAGTTGGAAAACAGAATTTTCACAATGAAAGTCAGCAACAAAGCTTCGTTAAAAAATGTTCTGGAAAAAGAGCACAGTGGTTTTGGAAGTCAGTCTTTGGATCAACGTCTGAAAATGATTTACAACAATTTTTACACGCTTCAAAAAAACTCAAAAAACGGTATCTTCACAGCAGAATTAACAATCAATTTAGGCGAATTTTATGATAAAATGCGTTATTCTTGATGATGAACTGCTTGCTATAAGTTATCTAAAACTTTTGTGCGAACAGATTGACAATGTAGAAGTTGTAAAGGCTTTTAATGATCCTAAAATTTTCCTGAGCGAAATAAATTCCATCGATTGTAACCTCTGTATTTTAGATATTGAAATGCCGGGAATGACCGGACTTCAGGTCGCAGAATTAATCTCAGATTCAAAAAAAATCATCTTTACAACGGCTTACAAAGAATATGCAGCTGAAGCATTTGATTTGAATGTCGTTGACTACGTGCGTAAACCCATAAAAAAAGAAAGACTGATTCAGGCATTTGAAAAAGCGGCAGATCTCTTCAGTCATCTCCCACAAAAAGAATCCATCGAATGGAACAGCAACATCGGAAAATCAACCATATTTACACAGCAGATTGCTTATATTAAAACCTCAGAAATCGACAGTCGCGACAAAGATATTATCCTTAAAGACGGAACAACCATCGTGCTGAAAAATCTGAATTTCAAGTCGCTTTTAGAAATGTTGCCTTCAAAAGATTTTGCGCAGGTCAACAAAAAAGAAATCATCGCTTTATCATCCGTAAAAGTTTTGTCTACCAGTGAAATTATTACAACGATTCTCACTGAAAATGATCATTTTTTAAAATTACAGATCGGCGAAACTTATAAAAATTCGTTTATGGAAAGATTTGGGAAATAAGATTTTTCAGAATTATTATCTTCTTGAAAATACTTTAAAAAAAGCACTTCTACGGCTTGAAACAAATTTCATTACATTATTCTGTGCATTTGTTACATTTCAAGAAAAACACCTTTTAACAATCATTTATTTTTAGAACTTTGCTGCCAGATAAAATGATTATTGATTATGGGGAAATACAAAAATATTATCTTTTATATCAGTACCATCGCATTCTTTTCATGCCTGATGTACTGGTTTTTTATCGAAGGAAAAACATTAGAAATAGGAGAAAATATTGCTCCAAGTAAAGCGACAGGATCTACGATGTGGGAGAATTTCACCGATTCTTTTATGACGAATCTTCATCATCCTCTAGCACTTTTACTCGCACAAATTGTGACCATCATTCTTGTCGCAAAGCTATTTGGATGGATTTGTGTTAAACTAAAACAACCTTCCGTAATCGGTGAAATGATTGCCGGAATCGTGTTGGGACCTTCACTTTTCGGACTTTATTTTCCTGAACTTTCTGCATTTATTTTTCCTACAGAATCTCTTGGAAACTTACAATTTCTGAGTCAGATTGGCTTAATACTTTTCATGTACATTGTTGGGATGGAGCTAGATTTGAGTGTTTTACGTAAAAAAGCACACGATGCAGTAGTAATCAGCCATGCGAGTATCATTTTCCCTTTTGCTTTAGGAGTAGGACTTTCTTATTTTATTTATAAAGAATTTGCTCCTGCGGGAATTCAGTTCAGCTCATTTGCTTTGTTTATTGCCATTGCGATGAGTATCACAGCGTTTCCTGTTTTAGCAAGAATTGTTCAGGAAAGAAACCTTCATAAGACAAAAATAGGAACCGTTGTCATTACCTGTGCTGCTGCAGATGATATTACGGCGTGGTGTATTTTGGCAGCTGTGATTGCTGTTGTAAAAGCGGGATCGTTTTCAGGATCAGTATTCGTTATTTTGATGGCAATTTTATATGTTTTCATCATGATAAAAGCGGTAAGACCATTCTTGATCAGAATCGCTGAATCTCAAAAAGGTAAAGGATTTATCAGCAAACCGTTGGTAGCTGTGTTTTTCTTAATCTTAATTATTTCATCATACGCAACAGAAGTTATCGGTATTCACGCGCTTTTCGGAGCATTTATGGCAGGTGCCATCATGCCGGAAAATGTGAAGTTCAGAAATCTTTTCATTGAAAAAATTGAAGACGTTGCTTTGGTTTTATTGCTTCCATTATTCTTTGTATTTACAGGATTGCGTACTCAGATTGGTTTACTAAATGATCCTCACCTTTGGAAAATCGGTGGCTTCATTATCTTAACTGCCGTTACCGGAAAATTTGTAGGAAGTGCGCTGACTTCAAAATTCCTCAAAATGAGCTGGAAAGACAGTCTCACCATCGGAGCATTGATGAATACGAGAGGGCTTACAGAATTAATTGTGTTAAATATCGGTTATGATCTTGGAGTTTTAGGCCCGGAATTGTTTGCAATGTTAGTCATCATGGCATTATTCACCACTTTCATGACCGGTCCTTGCCTTGATCTTATCAATTATCTTTTTAGAGGAAAAAAATCGACAATGGACGATGAAGAACAGGAAAATGATGATGCAAAATATAAAGTTCTCTTATCTTTTGACACTGCCGAATCCGGAAGTACATTATTAAGATTAGCCGACAATTTCACTCACAAAATGAACGGAAACAAAAGCGTAACCGCAATGAATATCGCTCCGGTAGACGAACTGCACGCTTTTGATATTGAAAATTTCGAGAAAGAACAATTTAAAAAAGTAATCCAAACCTCAGATGAACTTCAGTTGGAAGTTACTACCCTTTTCAAAGCATCAACCGATATTGAAAGTGATCTCACAAGCATTTCAAACAAAGGAAATTACGATTTACTTTTAATCATGCTCGGGAAATCGATGTATGAAGGAAGTTTACTCGGAAGACTTTTAGGCTTTACCACAAAAATCATCAACCCTGAAAAATTACTGAATACTGTAAAAGGAAAAAGCTATATTTTTAACAATTCTCCTTTTGATGATTTCACCTTGCAGATTTTAGATAAAACAAATATTCCGGTGGGAGTCTTAGTTGAAAAAGGATTTACTTCAGCCGAAAAAGTATTTGTCCCGATTTTTAATTTAAGCGATTTTTATCTGCTTGAATATGCGAAAAGACTAATCAACAATAACAATTCGCAGATTATTATTTTGGATGTTGCAGGGCAAATCAGAAGTAATATTGAGGTAAAAGAGCTTATCAGAAGTATCGAACAGGTCGCACCTAATCACATTACTTTATACAACGAGAAAAAAATTGAGAAAGAATTTTTGAATGGACAAGATCTTATGCTGATCAGCAAAAAGAGCTGGCGAGGTCTTATCGACTCAAAAAGTCTTTGGCTGTCTGATATTCCTTCAACGTTGATTATCAGTAATCCTTAATTAATAATTGGTGCATTTTTAAATCTAAATTAAAAAAAATCATTACCTTCGCTTCGTGATTAACAAAAACAGAACATATTATTATAGAATTTTCAGCTCAGATCTGGGATAGAGATTCTTGTAATATAACTTAAAACCTCGTCCTCGGACGGGGTTTTTTATTTTTAAATTGAAATAAAATGAAAATAGGTATCATTGGAGTAGGATTGATTGGAGGCTCAATCGCATTAAAATTAAAAGAAAAAAAAGCAGCCGATTTCATCTACGGAATCGATAACAATACAGATAATCTAAAAGAAGCTTTGGCTTTAAACATCATCGATGAACAGGCAGATTTTGAATATGGAATTAAAAATTCAGATTTGATCATCATTGCGATTCCCGTGGATGCAGCTAGAAAAATTTTGCCAAAAGTTTTAGATATCATTTCAGAATCACAAACCGTGATGGATGTTGGTTCTACGAAAGCAGGAATTGTCAACTCGGTAAAAAATCATCCAAACCGATCAAGATTTGTCGCTTTCCACCCGATGTGGGGAACGGAAAATCATGGACCGAAATCTGCAATTGCAGAGAGTTTTTCGGGAAAAGCCGGAGTGATTTGCGATCGTGGAGATTCTGCTGAAGATGCTTTAAAATTGGTGCAAAATATCGTTGAGAACTTAGACATGCATATGATTTACATGAATGCTGAAGCACATGATCTTCACACTGCTTACATTTCACATATTTCGCACATCACCTCTTATGCGCTTGCCAATACGGTTTTGGAGAAAGAAAAGGAAGAGGAAACTATTTTTCAATTGGCAAGTTCTGGTTTTTCGAGTACTGTTCGTCTCGCAAAGTCTCATCCGGAAATGTGGGTTCCAATCTTTAAACAAAATAAAGAGAATGTCTTGGATGTTTTGAACGAGCATATTTCTCAATTAAAAAAATTCAAATCTGCTTTGGAAAAAGAGAATTATGAATATTTGGGCGAACTCATTGAAAATGCCAATAAAATAAGAGGTATTTTAGATAAGTAAACTTCATAATAATACTTTAAACTTCTTTCGGGAAGTTTTTTCACGTCAAATTTTACAAAAATTTTTAACTTTATTAAAAAATATTTTAACTTTATTAAAATTACTATTACTTTTACAGAAATAAAACTCAATGAAGTTACCCATTATTTGTCCGAGTTGCGATCACACCCTTCAGGTAAGTGAGATGAAATGCCCTGACTGTAAAACTGAAGTCAACGGAAATTATGAGCTTCCGGTACTTCTGAAATTGGCACGAGACGAGCAGGATTTCATTCTCAATTTTTTCCTTTCCAGCGGAAGTATCAAGGAAATGGCAAAACAAGCCGAACTCTCCTATCCGACCATGAGAAACAAAATGGACGATTTGATTGAAAAAATAAAAAGATTAAACGGTTAATAATAAACATCTACAAATGAAAAATATACCTGCAAGAATTGGTTGGGAATTGATAATTCCAATTTTTCTGATTATTTTGTTGCCGATTTCTCTGGATGTGAAAAATGGAAATTGGGAAATAGTTTTAGTGCCCTGTGGAATTTTCGGAACCATTATATTATTGATGCTGACGATTCGATATAATATTGATGCTGAGTTTTTGTATGTGAAAAATTCAATTTTCGGAACTACAAAAATCAAGATAAACGACATTTACAAAATAGAAAAAACCGGAAATATGATTTCTTCCCCTGCTCCCAGCATTATCGGAAGAGTTGAAATTTATTTCAGAAACGAAAGCATCATTATATCTCCTAAAAACTTCAGTGATTTTGAAAATGATTTGCTTAAAATAAATCCCAACATTACTGTAAAAAAATAAAACATGACCTGGAAAACTATTTTTAATCCTTTTTTGAAGTTTGATGAAAAGAAACTTTTAATCGTCGGAATCCTCGCTTTCGGACTTAATATTTTAGGCTCATATTATGCAGACAGTATTAACGACAGCATCTTTCATTATTCAACTCTGACTGATGACGAAGGAATTTTGGATGTTTTAAAAACCAACTGCTTAAGCTATCTTTTAGCAATTGGAGTTATTTTTATTTTGGCTAAAATATTTAACAGCAAAACAAGATTCATTGATATTTTAAATACGGTAATCATTTCACAAATCCCATTGATGATTATGATTCCTGTCAGTGGATTGCCTTTTTACAAAGAAGCTTTAGAAAATCTATCAAAAAATTTTGACAAACCTGAAAATATTCCAATTTTTGATATGACATTGGTTAGCATTTTGGGATTTATATCATTAATTCTTTTGATATACAGCATTGTTCTTTATTACAATGGTTTCAAAACTGCAACTAATATCAAGAAATGGCAACATATTGTAATTTTCGCATTTGTTTCACTTTTAATTACAATCATTAGCCAAATTATACTTTAATATAAATTTAAAAGCATGAAAACCAAACTATTACTCGTGTTGATTTTATTAGCACAGACTTTTTACGCCCAAGAAATCACAGGCTCATGGAAAGGAGAACTTGATCTTGGCGGGATGACTCTCCCATTAATTCTCGACGTTACGAAAGAGAACAACAGCTATGTTTCGACAGCAAAAAGCCCAAAACAGGGTAATCAAATCATTAACGTTGACAAAACTGAATTCATCAATAACGAATTGGTTTTTGAAATGAGAGCATTGAATGCGTCTTATAAAGGACAATTTAAAGCCGACCATTTTGAGGGAACTTTTTCGCAAAATTCAAAATCATTTCCGTTAAGCCTTTATAAAAATGATAGCAAAGAAAAACCTGCACCAAAAGTTTTAATATCAAAAGACATAAAAAAAGCAGGAATTAACACCGCCAAAATTGATGATTTTCTAAACTATATTACCCAAAACAAAGAAGGAATCGGAAGCATCACTCTCTTCAAAGACGGAAAAGAAATCTACCAGAAAAACTTCGGGCAAGACCAATTACCCAATGTAAAATGGGATTCTAATACAGGTTACCAAATAGGCTCAGTCAGTAAACTTTTTACTGCAATTATGCTGATGCAATTGGAGGAAAAAGGAAAGCTAAGCCTTAAGGATAAACTTTCAAAATATTATCCTGATGCCCCTAATGCCAATAAAATTACTTTAGAACATATCATGAATCACACTAGCGGATTGGGAGATTATGTCAGCTCATGGTTATTTGGAAAATCTGTTGGTGACAAAGCAATTCTTGACACAATAAGAAAACACGGAGTTGAGTTTCAACCGGGAGAGAAAGAAAGATACTCAAATTCGGGTTACTATCTATTAAGCAGAATCCTAGAGGATGTTTCTAAGAAACCGTACAATGTTTTATTGAAAGAAAATATCACTAGTAAGGCCAATATGAAAAACACTTTTTCGGTTTTAGATAAGCAAAAAAACATCTTCAAATCGTACGAAAACACCACCGGAAAATGGATGGAGATAGAAGATTTTGATTTCCGTAACTGTATTGGTTTGGGAGACATTACTTCTACAACCCATGATTTGAGCTTATTCATTAATGCTTTATTTGATTATAAATTTATCAAAAAAGAAACATTAGACAGAATGCTTCCGAAAGGTGAAAAACCATTTGGGTTGGGCGTAATGAGAGTGCCATTTTACAATAAAATTTCTTACGGACATGGTGGTGATACTGCCGGAACCCACACACTTGTTTCTTATAGCCCGACTGAAAACTATTCAATCGCAACAGTTATTAACGGTGAAAAATTATCGCACAGACAAATATTTTTAGGAATCGCAAATCTCATTTACGACCAGAAATATGAATATCCAAAATTCACAGAACTAAAAAAAATCTCCGAAAAAGAATTGCAAAAATATGAAGGTAATTATTATTCAAAAGAAACTAAGTTGGACTTTAAAATCTTCATAAAAGAAGAAATCCTTTTTGCCCAGTTGACAGACCAACCATCATTTCCCTTAGAATATGTTGAAGGAAATACATTTAAATATGATAATGCCGGTGTAGAAATTATTTTTTCTCCGGAAAACAAACAACTCAGCCTTATCCAAAACGGAAATACACTTGTTTTTGACAAGAAGTAAAACAACCCTATAAAAAGATGCGGACGTTTTAAGTGAAACGTCCGCATCTTTTACAACTATATCTTTATTTTAGCACTCCGGAACATTCACCGCAATTGCCAAACCGCCTTCAGAAGTTTCCTTGAAACGGTCATTCATTGACAACGCAGTTTCCCACATGGTCTGAATCACCTGATCTAAACTTACCTTTGCTTTTGTAGGATCACTTTCAAGAGCAATATTCGCTGCAGTAATTGCTTTTATTGCACCCATTGTATTTCTTTCAATACAAGGAATCTGCACCAAGCCTTTAATCGGATCACACGTTAATCCTAAATGATGTTCCATTGCAATCTCTGCTGCCATCAATACCTGGCCGACACTTCCACCTGATATTTCGGTTAAACCTGCCGCAGCCATCGCTGATGACACCCCTATCTCCGCCTGACAGCCGCCCATCGCTGCTGAGATGGTGGCATTTTTCTTAAATAAGGTTCCGATTTCTCCTGCAACCAATAAAAATCTCACAATGTCATCGTCACTTGTAAACGGTGTAAACGCCTGCGCATACATTAAAACTGCAGGAATCACTCCACTCGCCCCATTGGTTGGCGCCGTGATGATACGTCCGAAACTTGCGTTCTCTTCATTCACCGCCAATGCAAAACAGGCAATCCATTTATTAATATTGGTGAAGTTTTCTTCGGCATCAACAACCTGCTGAAACCATTCGTCTTTATTTTTGTAAATCTGTTCGCCCAATAATTTCCGGTTCATTCCTGCAGCACGGCGAGTAACATTGAGTCCACCAGGCAAAATACCTTCTTTATTGACGCCTTTATAAATACATTCTTTGATGTTTTCCCAGATATTCAGAGCTTCTTTCCTTGTCTCTTCCTGTGTTCTCCAGCTTTCTTCATTGATTAATATTAGATCTGACATTTTATCAAAACCTAATTTCTCGCAATATTTTACGATATCTGAACCGTGATGACAAGGATATATCGTACGAACACACTGTTTCTCAATCGAATTTTTTTCCTGGCTAGCGATAAATCCACCGCCTACAGAATAAAAATCCTGAACGAGCTCTGTACCGTCTTCAAAAATTGCCTTAAAAATCATTCCGTTGGGATGAAAATCTAAGGATTTAGACATATTCAGAACCAAATGATGCCCGTAAACAAAAGGAATTTCTTTTTCCCCGCCTAAATTGAGAATCTCAGACGTTTTGATATGATGAACTATTTCGTCGATCTTTGAAGTATTGATGGTTTTAAAATCTTCACCATTTAAACCCAACATTCCGGCGATATCAGTACCATGACCGATTCCCGTTTTTGCCAGTGAACCGAAGAATTCTAGAAAAACTTCTTTCACCTCAGCGATTGACCTCTCTCTTTTTATAATTCTGATAAATGCCGAAGCAGCATTCCAAGGTCCCATCGTGTGCGAGCTGGAAGGCCCAATTCCTACTTTTATAATCTCAAAAACCGATATAGATTCCATACGTGATTTTCATTTTCATGAAGAGCAAATATACACGATAAATTCTAAAGAAATGAAATGTCAGAAATGGTTTATCACTAAATCTAAAACAAACAAATCTACCATTTTATAAACGTCTCTTAAACTCTGCACAAACTACGCAGCCCGACTTGAACGGAGCTCTTTTTGCCGTAGCGAAGCGGAGGCAAAAAAGCGGGACTCCTTCGACAAGCTCAAGATAAATTACAGGCGGATAAAACTGCCCTAATAAAAATCACTATAATAAAAACTAAACTACCATTTCAGGCTTTCTTCATGCTGAGACATATCCAATCCTATATTTTCTGACTCCTCAGAAACTCTGAGCGTGATAATTCTGTTGGTTATTTTGTACAATAGTAATGACCCAAAAAATGTGAATACAGAAACCAAAACCAAAGCAATCATGTGATGGATAAAAACTCCGATTCCGCCGTGAAGAAGACTTGCATTTTCACCGTGAGCAAAGATTGCGGTCAAAATCATTCCCATAATTCCTCCTACTCCATGACAGGCAAAAACGTCTAAAGTATCGTCGATTTTCTTTAATGCTTTCCAGTTCATCATGAGATTAGAAACGATCGCAGCCGCAAATCCTATAAAAAGACTTTCTTGGATGGAAACAAAGCCACAAGCAGGAGTAATGGCCACCAAACCTACGACAGCACCGATACAGGCTCCCAAAGCAGAAACTTTCCTTCCGTTGATTCTGTCAAAAAAGATCCATGTCATCATTGCGGAAGCAGAGGCAATCGTTGTCGTTCCGAAAGCAATTGCTGCCGTCGCATTGGCACTTAAAGCCGAGCCTGCGTTAAAACCAAACCAGCCAAACCAAAGCATTCCTGTTCCTAAAATGACATATGGAATATTTGAAGGTTCATGATGCGGATTTTTTCTTCGTCCCAAAACAATCGCACCCGCCAAAGCTGCAAAACCTGCACTCATATGAACCACGGTTCCACCTGCAAAATCTTTAACTCCGAAAAATTTATTTAAAAGCCCTTCAGGATGCCAAACCATGTGACAGAGCGGCGTATAGATGAAAAGACTGAACAAAACCATGAAAACCAGGTACGAAATAAATCGAACTCTCTCCGCAAATGAACCCGTAATCAAAGCAGGTGTAATTACCGCAAATTTCATTTGAAACAATGCAAATAAGATGAAAGGAATCGTAGAAGCCATTGTTTTGTGAGGATAAACGCTCACATGATTGAAAAACGGATAAGTAAAAGGATTTCCGATGATTCCGTAATGTTCGCCTTCGATTTCAAAACCGATAGAATCTCCGAAAGACAGTGAGAAACCGACAACAATCCACAAAATAGAAATAACTCCCAATGCAATAAAGCTCTGCAGCATCGTAGAAATCATATTTTTCTTTCCCACCATTCCGCCGTAGAAAAATGAAAGCCCGGGAGTCATGAGAAGAACAAGTCCGGCAGCAGCTAAAATCCATGCTACATCTGAACCAACAATACTTTCTTCGCCTAAAAAATCTCCGGTGTTCGGAAAATCAACGCTGGGCTTCCAAAATAGTCCGCCAATGGCTACCAAAGAAATTATTATAAATGAAACTTTCCATTTTAAACCAACTTTCATAGAATTTAATTTTTAAAAGGTATTTGAAATAACTTAATTTAAGTTTCAAAAGCTATTTCATTATTTTTTCAATTCAACCCCTACAAAATTAAATATAAATTTTAATAAATCAATATTAAAACAAATTAACCCCAATAAAAATTAGGGTTAATTTTAAATTTAAATGAAAATTTCATTCAACAGCGTTGAAACTTCTTTATATTTGGTTGCGGGAAAAAGATGGGTTCCGCCTTTGATGACATAATTGGGTTTTGAATTTTTAATCGGAAAAACAATATCCCGATCTCCCAAAATCTGAATAACATTTGGGTTTTCTTCAAATTTCCACTCTGAAATTCTTTCGACAGACCATTTCAGATAATATGGATCTCTCACCTGAAAATATTCAATAACTTTCGGGTTTTTCGGATCAAAAAACTTTCTTAATCTCGTATAAAAAACAGAGGTCTGATCATTGAAAAGACGAATCGGTAAATATTTTGGAATTTTTGTAACCTCACCCATTTTTATCAATCGGGATTTTTCTTTATCAGATTTTATACTTCCCATAATGACTACTTTTTCGGCAGGCTTCAATTTATTCAACTCCTGCACCATGATTCCGCCAAATGAATATCCCAATAAGTAGAACGGTTCGGTAGTATCTATTTTCTCAGCCATTCTGTTGACGTAATCTGCAAAACTTTCATCCAACTCAGGAATCATCCAATCAATGAAGACGATTTCATGCTGTTCGGGGAATTTTAGTTTTTCTAAAACCTTAAAATCTGCACCCAAGCCACTTACTACATATATTTTCATTTGTTTTTTTAAATTTTAATTTAAATCAAACTGCCTTCTTTAAACGTAAAGCTCGCTAATTTTTTTTTAATAACTAACTGTTTTTAAGCTTTTTAAAATATTTAAAGCGAAAACCGACAAATTAATCTGCCGGTTATTTTTTAACATCAATTATTATTAAAATATTATACTAGGGGTGTTGCTGCATTTTTGCAGGGTCATCATAATTGACCATCCAATTGATGCCAAACTGATCGGTGAACATTCCAAAATAAGCACCCCAGAAAGTATCCGAAAGAGGCATGGTAACTTGTCCGCCTTGAGATAAACCGTTGAATAATTTATCTGCTTCTTCTTTAGAATCTGCATTGATCGAAACTGAAAAATTGTTTCCCACTTTCAGACTTGAAGCCCATTCTCCGCCAGTGTCGCTTCCCATCAATACTGTTTCTTTAGAAATCGGAAGGGTAACGTGCATAATTTTGTCTTTTTCTTCTTCAGGCATTTCTTTTCCTTCCTGCGGAGGCATTTCACCAAAAGTTCCGATGTATGGAAATTCACCACCGAAGACTGATTTGTAAAATTCAAATGCCTGTCTGCAATTTCCGTTAAATGTAAGATAAACGTTTACTGTTGCCATAATTTTTATTTATTTTTTTTGTGTTTATTGTTTTTGGTTGATAACTGATAGTTGATAGTGAAAATATTTATTCCATTACTTATTAATCATTACCCATTTTAACTATCTATGTTGGTCTATCAAAATCATATTTCCGTCAGGATCTTTCAGGAAAATATGTTCGGGACCGGAAGTTGTTTCGTCGGCTTCTTTTTCTAATGCAATCTGATGTTCTTTCAGATGTCTCTGAATTTCTCTTACATCATCAAAGGCCTCAAGATTTTGAGCGTTCTCGTCCCAACCCGGATTGAAGGTCAGCATATTTCCGTCAAACATTGCCTGGAAAAGTCCAATCAATGTACTTCCGTTTTTCATGATCAAATAATTGCTTTCCATACTTCCGCCCATTTGGGTGAAGCCTAGTTTTTCGTAAAAATCTTTAGACTTTGCTAAATCTTTTACGCTTAAGCTGATGGAGAATGCTCCTAATTTCATATTTTAATTTTGATGTTATTTTATAACGCTATGAGCGCAAAGGTTTTCTAATGCTTTTTGTTTATTTTTTGTTCGCAAAGGCATTTCATTCAGCTAAGGCTTAGCGTTTTTTAAACCTACTTTTTGCTTAAAGCCAATCTATATCCCACTAAAACCAATCCCCAAACCAAGATTCCTAAAACCCAAAACCAGATTGGAGTTGGCAAAACAACCATATTGTAAATTGTAAAAGAAAGGAAAATAACTCCGCAAATAATTGCTGCTGTAGGTTTTCCGTTTTTTGCAATTTTTGTAGAAATAAAACCCGAAACCAAAGCTCCCAAAGCATATCCCACAATGACCATAAACTTTCCTAAGAACGGTAAATTTTCAATATATGATTTGAAAGCTTCCATATCATTAGCCTTCATCCCGGCAGGATAAGGATGCAAAATATGATTGAGCGTTTCTACTCCCCAAACACAAACAGAACCGGCAATAATTCCCGCAATAACTCCTAAAATAGTTCTTAACATGATTATTTGTTTTTTAAATTGGTTTTAAAATCTAAAGTTCCGTCATAGCTTTTCCAGTTTCCGGTAAATTCGATGTTGGGATTTTCTATTTTCTCCGTTTTTTTGTTCCATTGAAATGTATACACAAACTTCCCTGTGAACACCCCGGAATGTTTTCCTTTATTTTCCTCAACCAATTCATAATCACCAAAAACCACTCCTCTTTTCTTACCGTCTTTGTATTTGGTGATGGTTAATTTACCTTCATATTTCGAAGTATTATTGTCAACCACAGAATATCCTGAAACAAAATATTCCTGATCATTTTTTTTATTCTGTTCAGAAATTTCTATTTTAAGTTTAATGGTTTCATTTTCATTGCCAATTGTTCCGGTGTAGGGCTTTGACTGATTCAGCCAAACATTTGAAATATTCGGCATTTGAGCAAAAACAAAATTGGATGCGAGAACGAGAATAAGTAAAAGTTTTTTCATTGTAGTTTTTATTTAAATATCACTTTGGAGATGTCGGTATGATAAAAATTAGCAAACCAAAAATCGGCTTTTTTTCCACTTTCAAAGTTTTCAAACACTCCTTTAAAGGTTGTATTGGAAGATTTATTGACGCTATTCATTTTTTTTGTTGTCTGAATTCTAAACTTACCTTTAAAAACCCCATCATCAATACCGGGCTGAGTTCCGTTTAATTGAAAATCACCGAAAACTAACATGAGATCAGATGAATCTTTTACATTAAATACATAATTAAAAGTGAGTTTCCCTGAACACGTCAAAGTTTTTCCATTCAATGTGTATACTCCTTTTACCAGATAATTTTCCGGTTTTTTGGAATCTTTTACCACTGATAAAAATTTGACATCTATTTTCCCGGCATTCATTTCACCTTCAAAACCCAATTTTTCATTAAGAATTACTCTGCTGAAATCTTCATTTTTTAAGGGAAAATCATTAGACTGAGCATAGAAAGTAAAAAATGGAAACAGTAAAAATAAAATTGTTTTCATGTTAAAATACTAAACTCCAAACTGAGATAAATGGTGATTCAAATGTTTTGCAAACATATTGTTCCACTCATCAGAAGTTAGTTTACCAAAAGAAAAAGATTCTTTCTCATGAAAAGCCGACGCTCCCAATTGTTGTGTTTTTTGGATAAAACCAATTAATCTTTTTTTCTCATCATCGAAATTTCTTCTTCCTGTGATCACAAACTGCGGTGCCGTCGGAGAATCTCTAGGGTAAGCTTTATCGCCAACCACTTTAGACTTCACAAATGTCTTTAAGATAAATTTTGCGATAGTTCCCGGTTTTTTATGCTTTTCCGGTTCATACACCATTTCGTAAGTGATGCAACAATGCGCCAGCATCTGGTCAACCGTCATTCTGCCCCACAAACCGTGTGTATCTTCCACTAAATTATTTATTCTATTGATATAATTCTGAGCGTCTTTCGCATCAAATACGTTTTCCATAGTTTATCAAATTGTATATAAACAAATATAATATTATTTCGGATGATTTTGAAAATTGTTTTTGGCCGTCTATTGTGAATTATTAAATGATTATTTTATCAAATTGCAACAAAAACTCCCCACAAAAATCTGTGAGGAGCTGATTATTTTAAGGTAATTTAGATCTATTTCTGAACTGCTTTTTTCATTGCAGCATCGGGACGCAAGATTCTGTAACGGACTTCCAAATCTTTTGGAACATAAAAAACCAAAGGCAATTTGCTGTTGTATCTCACAATTTCCGGTTGCAGAGAAACAAATTTCTTCGTCTTTTTCTGATCCGGACACCCCATTAAAGTTCCGCCCGTTTCACCGTTGGATTCCACTTCGTAATAGTTATAACCCCAACCTTGTAAATCTTGGGTAGTAACTTTTCCCATTAAAAAATGTTTGTTACAATCTAGTAATTTTTCAACCCCTACAAAAAATTCTACTTTCAAATCGCTTTCATTTTTTGCAACCGGCAATTGAATATAAACCTGCTTAAATCCTTCTTTAGCTTTTGGGAACATATCAATCTGAAGTTTTTCAAATTTTTCTGTTTTCTTTTGAGCTGAAATATTTCCGATAAAAAACATCATTAAAACGGCAGATATAGCTTTTAAAAATTTCATAATTAATGTATTTAAAAATTATCAATTCCTTACAGTCAAAAACTATTCCACAATTTCCACGTTTGTCCCTTTCGTATGGGCATTCATCTGCGGTGCATAATAGTTTTGTATGGTAGTAATTCCGTTTGAGAATTTCCCGGCTGCATTCGCAACATAATCATATTCAAAAACATATTTCCCTTTCGGCATATACTGAATATAGAAATTAGTAGACGCATCTTTTGTCGACTGGTAATATCCTAAATTATTCTTCCATTGATAACCAGAAAGTACATCTAAGGGCTCGAATCCTGCAGCTCGCATATCTTTAATGTGAATAAATTCCATTGCACGATCTGTGTTTAAAATCATTCTCACGGTAACTTTATCCCCTACTTTTAAAGGAGTTTCAGAAGAAATTTTCTGTAATTCTTCCCCATTTACCGTTTTTATTTTTTTGTATAATTCTTTAGTAACCGAAATATAATTCTCAGAAGATTTTATTTTATCTAAATTCTCATAATATTGCCAGAATAATCCACCTTGAACAATTCCTGCGCCAGGTTTTGTAACGGTAACTGTTGCTAAGTTTTTATCTAAATTATCCGTTTTGACTGTAGATTTCACATAACCTGTTGCTTGAGTTTCCGGTTTCAATTCTTTTCCACCCCAAACGATGGTTGCTTTATCGCTTTCTGCAGAAATCCATGATTTTCCTGCATTTAAAATCGTAAAGATCACTTCCGAAGTTCCTCTTGAGCTTCCCCAAGAATTAACTTCCTTCTGTGTAATCAACCAGATTTTCATGTCTTCAATGAATTTCTGATCGTTTGGTTTTAATTTATTGAAAGCCTCCAAAGCTCCTGCATGATTCACCACTTTTGAACTAAACCAGCCCCAATCATCAAGATTCTGTTTCCAATAAACACCTTGAGTTTTGGAGTCTACAGAAGTTTCTTTTAAATAGTTCAATAACTTATCTGAAACATCTTTCAAACTATAATCATTCATCAATAAAGCAGCTCTGTGCAAGCCAAAAAAAGTAAAATCTGTAATTTTTGCCGTCTTTGCTTTTTGTTTTACCAAAGATTTCAAAGTTGCACCATTTCCTTTTAACGGATATTGTTTTTCCCAATAATTTCGGGTATCAAGATAATCAAGCGTCCAATTTGTCCAAATGTTTTTTTCTTTAACATCCGAATATTTATTGATCTCATTATCTACATATTGAACCAACTTCGCCACCAATTCTTTTTGTTCTGAAGACTGATAATCTTTCACATTGTCTTTTAACCAAACATTTATTTTTCCTAAGTTTTTAAGAATATAGAGCGACGTTCCATAAGAACTCGGATAACCTTGATACCAAGAGAAACCACCATCCGGATTTTGCAATTTTTTGAAATCATTCCAATCCTGATTGATTGAATTCTTCATCGTATTTGCATCAAATAATAAAGCGAATTTCGTCATTTGTTCAACTTCATTCCTACTTTCTAAAATCCACGGAGTTTCATCCAATAATAATTGTTTCAGTTCCTGATTTTTTTCAAGATTTGAATTTAGTATTCCTGCATCCTGATATTGTTCGAAGATTGTTTTAATCTTCGGATTTGCTTTAAAAATTTCCGAAGCCAAAACATCAGCAAACCATTTATTAAAAATCACATCCGCAGAATTATTCTGATCATTTTTCAGACTTGGAAGCGCAAACATGATTTCCCATATCGGATTCGTCGTTAATTCCAAAGTATTTGAAACGTTAGAAATCGTTGTCGAAGTGGCATTTTTAAGATTTTCCAGTTCAAAAGTTTTTGTTTCACCTTCTTTCACAAAAATCGGAAGTGCATCTGTTACCAACATTCTGTTTGGCAAAATTGCAATTGCTTTTTGTTCACCATCTGAATATTGACCAGCTTTCGCAACCACTTTTAAAATGATTGATGAAACATTGTTCGGAACTTTTATCTTCCAAGTCAATGCTGAGTTTCCGTTTTCATCTAATGAAAAAGATTGTTCTTTATTATAACCGGAAACTGCAGTCAACGAACTCAAACCAAATTTCTCAGAAATATCTTCGTTTGTGAAAGCATCTAGAATTTGCAGTTGCGCAGAACCGTTTAACTTTTTGCTTGTCAAATTAGAAAGTTTTGACTGTAAATTCAGTTCGTCACCTTCTCTCAAAAATCTTGGATAATTTGGTGTAACTGAAAATTCTTTTTGGGTCACCACTTCTTTTTCCAATGTCGCTGCTCTTGCATCTTTTGTATGAGCCAAGAACATTAATTTCCATTTTGTCAAAGCTTCGGGAGAGGTAAATTCGAAGTTGACGTTTCCTTCGGAATCTGTTTTTAAATCGGGATAGAAAAATGCGGTTTCGTTGAGATTTTGACGGACTGGGACTTCATCTAATCTATTTCTTACTGATTGACCATTAATTTTAATTAAATTTCCATCTTTATCACGTTCTTCTACATCAGAATAAACCGTCGTTTCAGATGCAGTTGCATCTTTGGCTCTTGTTTGTGTTTTGTTATACCCTAAAACTACAACTTCTTCAACTCTATTTTCATGCGCAATCGCTGGAGCTGGAGCAACACTATCATTCACTGAAAGTCCTGCAGCTTCACCTTGCAAAGAATTTAGAAAACTAAAGCGATCAAACCAATTAAATTGTGGAACATCTACATATTTTCCATTAAAATATTGCATTCTTCTCTGATAATTTTTCTGAGATAAATATTCTCTGATATCATAAGAGCTAATAATTGAATACGGCATATAAAGTTTTTCCCAACCAAAAGTATTCACCGCAAACTTATCCAAAGACATATCATACATATTCGCTAAAACCTCTGCATTAACTTTCTCTTTTTCATTTCCTAAAACTTTAATTGACCATTTTTCTTTCGAATTTGGTTCAATTTTATCTCTGAAAGTAATGGTTTCAATTTTTAAAGTTTCTTCTGTGTTTTTGATTTTTAAACTAACTGTTTCAGTCTGAACATCATTAAATGCAACCAACTGAAACTGAATATTCAAACTATTTATATTTTTATCTCTCGGAACTTCAAGTTCATATTCTAAAACTCCATTTTTAAACTGATGAGTTTCAGAAATTGTTTTTCCTAAACCGTTCTGCACAAAAACATTCACCATAGCATTCGGAACTGATGAATAAGCATACATTTTAGCTTTTTCACCTCTCAAAACATCATCTTTCGGACCTAAAACTGAAAGAAAAGTTTTCTGACCATTTTGTAATAATTTTTTATCCCAAACTTTAAAATTTTGTACCGATTTTATCGTGTCTTTACCTTCAATATTGTATAATTCCAGTTTGTAGTCTCCCGAATCAAGCTTTCCAAGATCTAAAGATTCTGTGTTTCGTTTTTCACCATTGAGAATGACAGATGATACTTTCCAGTTTTCTAACTGATCATTTTTATCGTATAAATCATGTGGAAATTTGCTGATAAATTCTTCTTTTGAAAGTTTCGGTAAATTTTGAACTTCATCTTTAAAATTATCTCTGAAAATTCTTTGCGGAGCTTCCAGTTTTGATAATTTCACCTGATATGATTTTTTAAGGTTTTGTTCGTTGTAATTTTTAGTTTCAACTTTCAATTTTACATTTTCACCCGCAAAAATATTATTGAGATTATCCGTTTTGATGTAATGAGAAACCGACGCTACTTTTAAATCTGTATTGGCAGTCTGTGTTTCACCATTAATATCGGTAACCGAAGCATTGATTTGATAATTATCAATCTGAATTCCCTCTAATTTGTCATCTTTTTTCAGGTCTAATTTGATAGTGAATTCACCTTTTTCATTGGTTTTTGCTTCACCAAGAATAGAGTTTTCATTTTCGTAATTATTCGGATACCATGGAAAATATCTCCAGCGAATATTCTGTTTTCTGATTTCATAATTTACATTGGTATTGCTTAGAGCGACACCCGAAAACATCATTGCTTTACCTTTTATCTCAATGATTTCTCCATACTTATATTCATCTTTTACAGGCTCAAAAGTCACTTCAAATTTCGGACGTTTGTATTCTTCAACATTAAAATTTTTATAACCATCCGTTCCACCATCTGTTGAAAGAGTGAAATTTCCGTTCAATTTTCCTTTTGGTAAAATAAAACTTCCGTGATAAGAACCAAACTCATTGGTCGTAAAATTCTGAACAGAAACTTCCTGATTGTTGGCATCTTTTAAAGTAATTTTTTGTTTTAAACCCGAAGCAACGCCCTCAATTTCTTTATCAATTTTTGTATTGATCACCTTAAAATAAACCGTTTGTCCGGGTCTGTAAATTGCTCTGTCTGTGAAAATTTGAGCTTTGGTTCTGGTTTGTTTATTCGGATTGTACTCTTCCCGATTGTTGTAGCCATACATTTGCAAGATTTGGAAATCATTAGTTTTCGGCTGTTGCACTAAAATCGTTCGGTAATATTCTTTATTTTCAGTTGCAGGAAGTTTAAAAATACCTTTATCATCTGTTTTTCCTTCAACTTTATTTAAAGTTTCATTCTGAAGAAATTCATAAAATGAAAGATTTTCATTAAAAACAGGTTTTCCGTTTTCGGAACTGACTAATTTTAATTCATTTAAAAGCAGATTTTTTTCACTTTTATTATGATAAATAATCTTATGATTTGAGACTAAAAAATAAAAATTCTGACCGTCATTTTCATCACTTTTTACGCCGGGAACTTGGTATTCTGCAACATAAATTCCAGAAGGAAGCGGCTTTATTTCTAATGAAGTTTTATGAAACTGATAATCTTTCGGATCATTTAATTGAAAAACTTCTTTTCTCACCAAAATCTTCTTCACTTTCGAAAAAGTATTGTTATAAGAATTCTTTGAATATTGCATAAACGACAACCAATTATCTTTCACTTCATAAATATTCACAGAAAATTCGGTCACATTTTTAAATTCTGCAACCAAATGAATGGGTAAATTTGGCTGAGTCTGCTCTTCATATTTAATACTTAAAAAAGGATTTACAATCTGATTTTCCTTGTTTTTAATATTATCAATAAAAGGAGATTTTGGATATTGACTTTTTATAGAATTGGCAAACTGTATGGCTTCTTTTTCTTTATTTTTTAGAACCAATTCATCTATTATTTCTTCTGCAACCAAAACCTTGTAATCCCCTTCAACATTTGATTTCATTAAACTTTGAAGTTGCTCCAATTTGTCTTTGCATGAATTGAAATTACAGTTTTCAGATAATTTCTGATGCATAAAATACAGTTTTGAATTTCCGCTATTTTGAACAATTAATTCATCAAAAATTGTATTGATAGAATTTCTGTTTTCCGCTAATTCGTTTTTTGTAAATAAACCGTTATCAGACAGAAAACTTACTTTTTTCAGCGAATACCAATCCAGCAAACTTGGGAAATAACTGATATTTTCTGAGTTAGAAAAAACGTCTTTATATTTTACCAAAGCAACTTTCTTCATTGCCTGATTCTGCTGGTCTAATTCTTTGAAATTTTTATTCAAATAATTTTTAAAATCAAGTTTGCTCCAAGTTTCAATTTGCGCAACATCTTGAGAATTTATATTTGTTCTTCCATCAATTTCCCACGAATGATTGTTATAATAATCCATCAAAAAACCGGAAAGCAAAACTTTATAAACCAATTGATCATCACCTTTCAATTGTTTTTCTACAGATTGAAGTTTTATAAAAAATTTAGATTCAGAATCATTCTTTTCATCATCGGTTGTCTGATTCACCAGACTGAATTCTGCTCTCAGAGAACGAATCAATTGAAGTGCATTATTTTCTTTCATAGCTTGTTTTTGAATTTCTAAAACAATCGGAAGATTCGATTTGTACGTTCCTTTTTTTGAATTTTCTTGTATTTTCCCCCATTGTGTATCGTAATATTTCTGAGCAAAAACCCCTGAAAAATTGGATAGAAATAGGATGAGGAACAAAATCTTGGAAAATCTTAGCATAAGTGTTATTTTTGATAAATGAATTTCTTAAAAGTACTGAAAAAATCTGTCATAGACAGCCAACTTTACGTATCCTTAATGGGAACTCTTTTTGCGGTTTTTTTCATGCTTGAGCAAAACACATTCCGTTTTCCGACGGTTTTTCTCATCTTCATAACGTATTTCAGCGGTTATCTGTATACAAAATATCAAAAAACAAAATATTTCTACAGAATATTGATTCTGAATTTCTTTGCCGGACTCATTTCAGCAGCTTTAATTATTTTCAATCATAATGAAATACGGTTATTAAAATGGTTCATCATTGTGGTTTTAGGTTTACTTTACAACAGTTTTTTTCTTGAAACTTATATCCGGAGAATTCCTTTTCTGAAAGTTTTTTATGTGGGTTTAGTTTGGGCATTAATGAATTGCTGGTTAACATTACCCGAATTTGACTTACCCATTTTTTTAATAAGTTTTTTCTTTATCACAGCATTGGTTTTACCTTTCGACATTCGTGATATGAAAAGTGATACTGTACAGACTTTCCCAAAATTAATTGGAGTACAAAACACAAAATATCTTGCTTATTCATTGGTGTTTATAGCATGTATTTTATCTATTTTTTATTTAAAAACTGAATTTTCTGTTAGCTTTTTCTTAACCTTAATCTTTACCTTCATCTTCATTTATTTTTCGGAAAACAAAAGACAAGATGTATATTTTTCTTTTGGGATTGAAACTTGTTCGGCATTACCTTTTTTATTTTCACTAATAATGAAGTATTTTTGACAAATGATTATTAAGAAGCTTTCTTTATACAATTTCAAAAATCATTCAGAAAAAAAGTTTGAGTTTTCGCCCCAAATCAACTGTTTTGTGGGAAATAACGGTGCCGGAAAAACCAATATTCTCGATGCTCTGCACTACCTTTCTGTAGGAAAAAGCTTCCTGGGGAATACCGATACCAACAATATCAAAAAAGACGAAGATTTCTTCACTATTAATGCTGAAATTCAAAATGAGGACAGCGAGGACAGTATTAAAATCTCCCAGCCCAAAGAAGCAAAGAAAGTCATTAAAAAAAATGACAAAAGCTATGATCGAATGGCAGATCACATCGGTTATTTACCTAGTGTGATGATCTCTCCTTATGATTCAAATTTAATTTCTGATTCGGGGGAAAGTCGTAGAAAGTTTCTGGATTCTATGATTTCTCAGACAGATTCGGGATATCTTTTTGATTTGATTCAGTATCAAAAAACGATTCAGCAGCGAAATGCTTTGCTGAAATATTTTGCAAAAAACAGAACTTGGGACAGAGATTCATTGGAAATTTATGATGACCCGATTACAAAATCCGGCACCAAAATATTTGAAAAAAGAAGAGAATTTGTTGCTAAACTCAATCCTATCGTTCAGAATTTTTATCAAATCATTTCCGGTGGAAAAGAAACCGTATCCGTAATTTATGAATCTCATTTAATGGAAGGCTTCGACGCTTCTCAGCCTGACAAAAAATTCCGTGACCTTTTAACAGAAAGTTTAGAACGTGACAGAATGCTTACTTACACTTCAAAAGGAATCCACAAAGATGATTTGCTTTTTGAAATGGACGCTGTTCTCATTAAAAAAATTGGTTCGCAGGGACAACAAAAATCGTTTTTAATTTCTTTAAAACTCGCTCAAATGAGTCTGGTAAAAGAGCTAACCGGAAAAACGCCGATTCTTTTATTGGATGATATTTTTGATAAATTAGATGACACTCGTGTTGCTCAGTTGATAAAACTAGTGAATCAGGAAAGTTTCGGACAGATTTTTATTACAGATACGCATAGAGAACGTACGGAAAGTGTGGTGAAGAAGATTAACGAGGAAAGTATCATTTTTGAAATTTAATTTCCCACAGATGACACAGATTTTCACAGAATTATGAAAAAAATATTTACCCTTTTTTTACTTACTTTTTCGCTAATTTCTTTTGGACAGAAGAAATTTTCGATGAACGAGATTATGAATAGTTATCCTTTTAATAAAACAACTAAAGTTAAAATTATCTCGTACAATACTGATTTTGTGAGTGAATTCCCTACCCCTTTACCACCTATAGGAAAGGGTGGTGATTCTTCAATGATAAAAAAAATAATTGCTGAACAAACTTTTCCCATTAAATTAGAAAACATTTTAGGAAATGAAAATCTGGACGGAATTAAGGAAACCAAAACACTTAATTTAGAAGAAACTTTTGAATTATCAAAACTACTCTATAACACTTGCGGTAAATTCTTAAATGACCGACGCGAAGCTAATAAGTGTTTTTTTCCTAGAAATGCCATACTATTTTTTGACGAAAATGATAGAGTCTTTGAAATTCTCGAAATATGTTTTGATTGTTACAGAATGGAGTTTAATTCAGAAAAATCATTAGAAATAAATGGAATGTGTGATAATTTTTATCTTAAATTAGAAAACTTTTATAATTCTAAAGGATTAATAACAAAACATAAAGGCTTCAATAATGAAACGAAATAAGAAAAGAGAATTCCAATCCTCAGAACTGGTAAAATCTTTTGCCAGAATTTATGGTTTTGAAAATAAATTAGTTGCTTTTGAAATCAAAGATTTTCTTGAAGATTATCTGGATGAAAGTCTTTTTAACGAAATTGAAAGTGTGAATATTGAAGATAAGACAATTCTCATTAAGATTGATTCTCCTATCCTCAGGAATGACTTTCAAATGCGAAAAAGCTTTTATCTAAAAAAGTTTCAGGATAAATTTGGGGAAGAAAAATTTACTGATCTTCAGATTTTGTAGGAATTGTATTTTGCATCATATTAGACGTTTTATGATCAAAAGTAGAACGTAGTGGTATGAAAAACTTCAACGGATTTTTTAAAAAATATTTGAAAATTTCTTTATAAATTTCACTCACTTCACCAAAATTCAGCTTTCGTGATCTAAACGCCAAAAACATAGACAAGCTGAAACTCACCAAAAAGTTGAAGAAACCAATGATGAAAACCGTAAGTAACGCAATCCAAAAAGTGTAAGAATCTACGTTAAAATCTTTTCCGTACAAGCCTAATGCAAAGTTTCCTGCAGCAAAAGTAATGTGACGAATATCGAGATCTAATCCGAAGAACAAACCAATAGGAGCTGTAGTTCCAAGAAATACACCAAACCAGAAATTGGAAACAATTCCTGCCCAGTTTTTTGCGTAATATTTTGAAAGGCTTTTGGCAAATTTTGCCCCAAAAACTCTTTTAATCGACTGATTTTTTGCAATTCTATCCGGAATTTGAAAAAAGATTGAATTATTCCCAATGTTCCCTGAAATAATCCCTGAAATGAAAAGATAAAAACCTGCAATACTCGCATGGAGAATGGCTTTAGAATTAAATGGATCTAAATCTTTCAATAATTTTTCTGATTTTTCAACCGCCAGATTTTGAGAGAAAAACACATCTAACCCATAAATAATTGCCATCGCAACCGGAAAAGCCAATAAAACGTTCCCGACAAAAGCAATAAACTGACTTCTGAATAATTTGGAAACCAAATCAGCAAATTCAGTATTGTTTCTTTTCGAATTTCCCTGTTCAGAAAGAACTTTAGTCATCGTTGCAGCGGTCATTGCGGGCTGTTTTGTTGCCAATGTAAAACCCATAAGGTAAATCATCACAAATCCCATGGCATAATTTAACGAGTATAAAAATGCATGGAAAAAGTCGCTTCCCGGCATGAAACCGTATAACATTTTTAAAACGCACAACGCCCCAACGATGATCCCACCACCACTCGCTTTGTAAAACATTTTCATGTACTGCTTGCGGTTTGAGGTGATGTAATGACTTCCCGTTTCGGCAGTATGATTTGTAATGAGATGAGAAATCATTCTCGTGCTGTCGTTGAAAAGTTCAGAGATGTTATTTTTATGAGATTTATAACTCAAAATATTAAACATCAATTGTTTAGATCTAATAATAACATCTGCGTCATTATCAATCACCAACAATTGTACAATCTCATAAATTCTTTGGGTCTGTTGACGAATTTTTAAAAGTGCCTGATTAATTTTCCCTGAAATACCATACTTCGATGAATTTTTAAATGCGATATTGACAAAATCAAGGCATTGCTCAGTGTAAATTTTAATCTGTTTGTATCTGCTGTCTTTAGAAGTTAGTTGGATGTCCGGATTGATTTTAAACTCTTCAGCCAACGTTTCAAGTTCTTTTTGTAATGCTAAAAAAGGGTTGTCAAAATTTCTGTACTCGGGAGCCATTCTCACGACCTCAACATCCAAAGCCATCCCGGTAACACGCCATGAGAGAATATTCATCGAGAAAATAAGTTCTCTTTTGACTTTCGGTTTTTGAATGAAATCTGAAATTCCTAAAATCTCTAAAAACTCATCCATCTCATTTTCCGGAAGATTATGAAGATATTGGAGATCTTTTTTGGGTCTGAAACTGATATTGTCGACCATGTACCAAACCGTTTTTTCATTTTCTACGGGTGGCAAAACTTTATTTAGAATTCGTTTCTTAAGTTCAGGAAAAAAGGCATTTTCAGATAAAATATTAGCTTCTGTCAGTGATAAATTGAAGGGTCTGCCTTTAAAAATATTATGAATGTAGTGGCTGAAATTTTCAGTCAAGTTAGAATTTGCCTTAAAACAATTCAGAACGTCGGTAAAATCGGCTTTCTTTATACTTTCCAAAAACTCCGCAAGAGGTTCCAGAGAAAGGGTTTCATTCTTAAAAGAAAAATATTTTTTAAGAACAGATTCAAAATTTTTTGTACTAGTACTGAGAAATTTCATTAGTACAAAGATACTATTTCAAACTTACATTTCTCATTTGTCTCATGATCCAATTGTGTTTCTTTCTCAGATAGGCTGAAGGATTTTTGGGATCATATTTTTTAGGGTTGGGCAAAACCGCTGCAATCCAGGCCGCATCTGATGCAGAAAGATCTTTTGAAGATTTCCCGAAGTAATATTGCGAAGCCGCCTCTACCCCAAAAACCCCCTGTCCCATTTCAATAGAATTCAGATATCTTTCCAGAATAATATCTTTAGACCACACTTTTTCGATGATGAAAGTATACATCGCTTCCAGACCTTTCCTGATCCAGCTTCTGCCCTGCCAAAGAAAAACATTTTTTGCTGTTTGCTGAGAAATGGTGCTTCCGCCACGAATTTTTTTACCTTTTTCGTTGTTTTTCATCGCTTTTTCAATCGCTGTATAATCGAAACCATTATGATTAAAAAACTTCTGATCTTCTGATGCGATAACGGCTTTTTTCACATTACTTCCCATTTCGTCATAAGAAATATAGTCTCGGTTCAGCTTTCCGTACTCGAAAAGACCACCGATTTGTGTAATCGTGATGGGTGGATTAAAAAATCTTCCCCAAATGATAAATACAACGTTCAGAATAAGAACGATAAAAATGAATTGCTTTATTTTCTTCCACATAAGCTAAAAAACTATTGCAAAAATATAAAATTCCTGAGACCTATTGCAATTCTTTCATGTAAGTCAGCTGATAATCTGGCAAAAGCTCTGGGTGAAAGATCTTTATATAATCCTTTAAAATAAGATCAGAGCGCACCACTCCGGTTTCAAAAAAATCATTGGCTTTTTGCTTTTCTTTTGCAGTAACGCCATAAATTTTTCCCTTATTAAAAACTTCTAGTTTACCGTAAAAAGGATTGATATTCAACAACTCTTGTTTTGAAATATGGTTTCCGACATTTACCCAATATTGAGTTTGTTTTGATTTCGAATACACTTCTTCAAAGCTCATGGTTAAGGCTTTTTCTTCGGCATTTTCTTTAAGTATATAATCAGCGTTAGCATCAGCAATGTAATTTGCGGTAAAGGTTTTTCCGCCCGGCAAATACCAAATATCACCATACATTTCGTTGGCTAGAACCTTCGGTTGGGATTTTGACCTTAAAGCCAATTTCTTTAAATCATTGTAATTTTTCTCAATCTCTAAATATTTTTTTTCTGCTGATTCATTTTTTCCAAATAGTTTTCCGAAAAGTTTAAGGTAAGCAGTTTTCTCCAATGGTTTCTGTTCCATATATTCATCTAAGAATATAACCTGAATTCCGTTATTTTTTAAGAGTTGATAGGTATTGTCGAAACTTGCGATATAGTTAGTAAAAATTGCATCGGGCTTTAGAGAAATAATTTTTTCAACATCATACTTTTGTTCGTTTCCGACGTTTTGAATTTTCCCTTGAGTAACTAAATCATTAATTTTTGAAGAATAAATATATTCAGGACTGGAGACTCCAATCACCGTGTTTTCCGCTCCAATCTCAGAAATAAAACCTAGCAAACTTGAATTTAGCAGAATGACTTTTTTAAAAGGAAGCTGATTATTTCTAAAATCATATTTAAATTTTCCCGATTCTAAATGCAGATTGCCTTTATCTTCTCTAAAATTCAGTTTTGAAGATAAAGAAACAACATTCGATGATGATATTTTTGTCTCTTGTTTACAGGAGATTACCGATAAAAACGCAATAAAAAGCAAAAATTTTAGTTTCATCTTTCAAAGAAACTAAAAAAGTCTTATATTTGCAAACCTTTAAACAAGGCCTCGTGGCGCAACTGAATAGCGCATCTGATTACGGCTCAGAAGGTTACAGGTTTGAATCCTGTCGAGGTCACAAAACCGACATTTGAAGTTTTTTCACTTCTTTGTCGGTTTTTTTGTTTTCCTATTTCCTTCTTAATCAAGAAAATAGTCTCTGCAAAACTATTGATTTTAGTGGTTTGAAAATATTCTCCGTTGAAGGTTAACTTTTCAGGATATATCAAACCAATTATAGCTCTTTTGTGTAATGAATCTGCATTTTTGTATCTTTCTGAAATATTGGTGACAGCCTTCAAAGCCTCTTCCAGCTTATGTTCTATGTTGTTATCTTTCTTGGTTTCTTTAAGTGCATTGAGTTTGAATATAAGCTCGTCAAGTTCAACCTTATTTTTCCTCTTAACTTCTCTGAAATCGTCTTCATCTAATCTATCTTCCAAATATAAATCTCTAGCTTTTGCAATTTTTTGTTCAATCTTTGAGACCTTTTCGGATATAGATTTTCTCTCATCTTTCAAACCATTAGTAACAATAGAAAAGTTTTTCACTAAAATAGTTTTAAGAAGTTTTTCAAAGGTGGGTACTAATTCGAATTTTGTAAGTTCGTTTTCAAAAAGATTGTTAACAATTTCAGAATTATGACGAAATCCGCAATCTGTTGTACAGTGATAATAGTAATAATGTTTTGATCTGCCCTTTGCACTACTTCCAGTAAGATTTTTGCCACATTTTGGGCATAATAGCAGACCTCTGAGAGGATAGCGGTCTTCATTAATAATTCTACCTCCTGGTAAAAATATGTCTTTATTGCTCTTTCTTCGAAGTACTTTTTGAACTTTCATAAAAAGTTCTCCTGATATCAGAGCTTCGTGTTTACCCTTAATGATTTTTTCTTCTTCATCATCATTAGCACGTAAGATTACATTTCCACAGTAAACAATATTTCGAAGTGCATCTAAAAATGAATTTCTTGTTAATTTTCGACCTTCCCGTTTATTCATTTGTTCTCGAACTTTAGCACTCGGAAGATGACCTTTTGCCACCTGATTGAATGCCCAAACGATATTGGAAGCTTCAGGTTCTTTGATTGCTACATACTTTCGACCATCTTCTGTACATTTGTTGATATAGCCATAAGGAGCAGTACCCATCATTCGCCCTTCTTTGATTGCTCTTCGCATACCATAAGTCACATTAAGAGCTCTTCGGTCATTTTCCACTTCTGGAGTTGAAAGGTAGATTGCTAATAAAAGTTTATTCTCAGGAACCCTTAAATCTAAAGGCTGTTCTATAGCCTGAGGTAAAATGTTTAATTTATTTAGTGTTGAGATCATTTGATAAGCTTCGCTGGTGTTACGACTGAACCTATCCCACTTTGTAAATAAAACGAGTCTTTTTTCTTTTCCAGCCTTGCCTCTCCTAAAACTAAACAAGTACTTTTGCCATTGTGGCCTATCAAAAGTTTTTGCTGAGTGATCCTCGTAGATTATTCTATCAATTGTAATATTCAGTGTTCTACAGTGCTTTCTTATACGTTCTTCTTGATCACGCTGCGAATACCCTTTGTCAGCTTGTTCATCCGTAGAAACTCGGATATATAAATCGGCAATCTGCATAGTTTTTTTGTTTAGTAGAAAAAGGAAATTAAAATCAATCAAGCAATTCAAGATGCTTTAGATTCTAAATATTGGAATAACTAAAATACAAAAATTAATCTGTTGGTGAAAGAAACTCCTTCAAAGTAATTTTTACAATCGTGTGTAAGAAAATTAAAATTTCAGAAGCCTCGTCTTCAGAAACAGTAATTTTTGACTCATTTAATATTCTTAAAGCTTGGTCTAATGAGATTTCCTGAAATTTCATAATCGGTTCAAGTTCAAACTTATTTGAACTGTCTTGATGAGAATGTTTCTTTCTTTTTTGTACGGACATTGTAGACAAGCTTACATGATGGATATATCTATCTATATTTCTTCAATTAATGCTTTGAGCCTAAGAGACCGAACTTCAAGAGTACCAATGCTGAAATGACTCCACCTCCGATGACACCGACTGCGTAAAAGATGTATTTCCCTTTGAGTCCGAAGAATACAAGGGGCTTTTTCAGCCCCTTATAAAGGTAGAATCCCATCCTATGCAAAGAATGCTGTTACAAATTCCGGAACTACAATCAAGAAGATCATAGCTCCTCCATAACCAAGGATTTCTTTGTTGCCGTCCTGGTCACCATTCGTCCATTTATTATACACTCGGAGACCTCCGATAAAACCGACCAATCCTCCTACTGCTTTCAAGATCAGCTTGACCGGATCCCAATAATCAGTGATATCACTTGCTGCATTCGAGATCGCTGTTGCTCCTCCTTGCGCAAATGCGGGGGTTATTGCCATAATTGCCAAGGCTAGGGTTAGAACTTTTTTTGCTGTTACGTTTTTTGTGAAAAAAATTTTCATCATAATTCAAAAAATTTATAAGGAGTTAATAATCAATTGAGTGCTAAATTTGGGGAATAGAAGTCCCAGACAACGGATGAAAATCCGCTGTTAAGTCTAATAATCAGTACGTTAGATTTTGTTTAAGTTTACTAACTGTAATTGGGTTTTCGCAAATCACTTCGTTAGGTTTCTGATTTTCCTTTTCGGCTGATATTTTTTCCGTCTGGTCAAAATCAACTTCGATTGTTTCAGCTTTTCCAGGATGTGATTGGTTTTCGATTTCCGTGGAATCTTTTTTTAGTGCAATGCCCGGTTCATCCAGATCTTGTTCAGATTCAAACAGTTCCCTCAAATACTCAAGATCTTGTCGTTCTTCATTTCCTTCAGTGATATCAGAATGGATTGCATTTTTATTAAAGGACTTGGGAGTGTTGAGATTTTCTACATCTTCAATCCCTACATTTTTAGTAAGATCTTCGTACTGTTCAGAAATTTCGGACAATGAAAATTCCTCCGTCTCTTCTTTATAGATTTCTTTTTCTTTTTTCAGAAACAGATCGTATAAGATATTTCCGGCGTAATACGTCAGATAAACAGCCAAGATGCAAAGCGAGATTTTTATCATTTTTACTGAGGTTATAGAGATTAATACTTAGGTATATTATTTCAAAGGGTGAGCTTCAATGTTTGATTAAACCGAACTCAGGTTAATTAAGAATACTCTGGATGAGTCTAGAATCTATAAAGATTAAAAAAGAATAAATTGGATTAGTTTGGAATCTTAACTAAAATTTCACCTAAAATAAAAAACAAGTTCCGCTGTTTTTTCTCCTTTTCTCAGAAAAGGCAAGATCGTCTTTGTACTCGAAAATTTGCCAAAATTTGTGGGTACAAAGACACATCTTGCTCAAAAAAGCAGCTTTTTTTTCAGAGTTCTGAAAGATAATTTATAGTATTGATAATCAGTAAGTTTTATTCTTTTATTGTTTTTTATTGGGAAAGTGTAGAAGTGAAGCCTTTAAGTATGAAGAAAAATAATAATTGCTTGTAAAGTGAGAATTCACCTATAGTATTTTCTGCTTCCGGAACGACTAAATATACAGCCAGCATTACTGTACTTTCCGGCACAGAGAAATCTATCGGTTGATCAATAGCCATTGCCGTTGTTTTATACTTCCGAAGTTTTCCAATCATTTCGTAAGCATACTCCAAATTACGGCTGAATCGATCCTATTTGATGAATAATATGTTCTTCTCGTCTCCTATCGATTTCTTTTTAACTTCGGAGAATAATTCTTTCCACTCAAGTCGATTAAAATTTTTAGCTGAATAATCTTCCCTTTAAATTCCTTCAAATTCAATATCATTGTATTTACAATATTTTAGTAACCTATCCTCCTGCTCTGGCAGGGAATAACCTTTTCTTTTTTGTTCATCCGTACTTACACGGACATATAAGTAAGCTGATTTCATATGATTGATGTATTTATTTGATTTACAAATTAATAATATAAAATAAGAAACTGTTTACCTTATTCTGACATTGATTTTAATTGTAAATACAGACTCAAATAAATATATTTATAGAATCAAATCAACTTGATTTCAATTACAGATTTCCATAAAAATTTCATATAAAATTGATTTATTTTTGTGTAGATACTATCTCAAATTAACCCTAACTAATATTCATTATGAACACTGCGCAAAAAGTACCTACTTTAAATAAGTTTGCCGAAGAATTAGAAAACTTACTAAAAAAAAGAATTGGAGGGTCAGTAAATTTTAGAGGTATCTACTATCAAATATTATATGCATCTTTTTTAATACTTAACGAACTTAAAGAAACTTCCGAAAAATCAATAACAATGGAGGGTATTGAGGATATTGGCTTAAATACCTCTCAAAATATTCTTAATGGTCAACTATATACTCAGGTTAATCATCTGTAAATAAAATGGACACCGGAAGTTTTTGGAATTTAGGAGTATTACAAAAATTTCGCTGAAACTTTTGAAATTAATCCTAACAGCAAGTTTAAGTTAGTGTATAATATGGAAATTGCTAAAGGAAACCTTCACTCTTTAATGTATAAAAAGGATGTATCTGATTTCTGGCAGAAAAAATTCACCACATTAAAATACGGTAACAATATACTTTAGTGTACCAGTTTAATTTTTTAGTTTATTGAATATATGGAATAAGTCTGTATGGCTAAGATATAGTTTGCCTTTAGCAGGAAATAATTTATTGAAAGAAAAAATCAATAAATATTTATAGTTGGGTACACTAAAGTATATAATCCTCTTAATTCCATTATCCGGAAAGCTATCTGAGGTTTAGTCATATGAGGTTATGTTCCGATAAAGTAAATTTGAGTCCTTAATTTTTAGGAAATAATAGAAATATTTAATGATTGTACAACCTTAGTATCTCTACCAATTCAGGTATAGATCGTATATTCAGCTTCTCAAACAGTCTGTTTTTGTAAGTGCTAACCGTCGATGAGTGGAGATTCAATTGATTGGAAAGTTCTTTGAGGGGAATACCTTCTGCAAGCTTATTTGCAATTTGCAATTCGCGGTCTGAGAGAGATTCAAGAGTTGTTTTTTTGGTTGGGCCATTTAATGATTCTAAAAAAATCGCTTCTTTTACGTCTTCACTAATATATCGGCCAGTGGCAAGTATCGCATTTAAAGCGGTCTCAATTACGGCAGTAGAACTTTGCTTGCTAAGATATCCACCAGCTCCCATCTTTAGATAACGCACTGCGTACAAATCTTCATCTTGAGAAGAAAATATGAGAATTTTTAGTTGAGGTTTGTGAATTTTGATGTAATCTATCGCTTCCTGAACAGAACCATTGGGCATATTGACGTCCATGATTGCTAAGTCCAGTTCTTCTTTCAAAATTACTTTATATAGCGATTTAAAATCTTCTACTTCAGAAATTATAGCGTCAGGTCTGAGTTTTTTGATGGTTTGTATTAAACCCATTCTTACGATCCCATGATCATCTGCTACAATAATTCGCTCGTCTTTTTTTTTATTGTTCATTCTTTAAATTTTTGGTAAAAAGATAGAAACTGTAGTACCTTTATTTTCAGAGGAAATGATTTTTATGTTTCCGTACAGCAAGGATACGAAATTTTTGACAATTTTTAAACTTAACCCAGCTCCTGTTTCACCAGCAGTACCATTGAACACTGGATTGCCATAACTAAATATTCCTTCTAAATACTTTTCACCAATTCCTGTACCGAAGTCGACCACAGAAATTATATCCTCGCTATTGTCTGTAAAGAATTGGAGGTAAATATTTTGCCCCGGTAAAGAATATTTAACTGCATTATTAAAAATTTTGTCTAAAACATATTCAAGCAACAATCGGTCGGTTTGGAGAAATGAATTTGTATCTCCTTTAAAATAAAAGTTAATATTTTTCTTTTTTAATCTGACAGCATAGTTTTCTTCTAAACGTTGAAATAGATCAAGTACCATGATCTTTACAGATTTAACCTCAAAGTTCCCGTATTGCGTTTTTAACCAGGCAGTGCTGTCCTGAGCGGTTTGCAGATTCTTCTGGGCATCTTTTTTTACCTGTGGCAATAACTTAAAAAAATCTTCCTCACTTATGGTCTTTTCTTCCACCGCTTCTATAAGAAACAGAAAATTTCCGAATATTTCTTTTGAATCATGAGACAATATCGAGATTAATCCGTTCTTAAAATTGATTTCTTGTTCAAGTCTTTCTATTTTTAATTGCAGTTCGTTGATTTGGTCATTCATAAATTTATTATCAATATGCAAAGGTATCTAATTATTTCCCCTTCATTCCTATTCCTGACCATTTTTTAATCATATCAGAGAGAGTTTTTTTTAATAAAGGTTTGGTTAAAAAGTCAGACATTCCGGCTTGAAAACATTTTTCTTTTTCTCCGGGAAGACTGCCAGCCGTTAACGCAATAATAGGGATTTCAATATTGCTTTCCATTGATCTTATCTTTCGGGTGGCTTCAATGCCATTAAGTTGGGGCATTTGAATATCCATTAAAATAAGATCAGGACTTTCTTTCTGATATTTTTCTACTGCTTCAGCTCCATCTTTTGCATCGATGATCAAAGCTTGAGGAAGAATTTCCTTTAAATAAGTTTTGGTAAGAAGTAGGTTGATCGCATTATCTTCAGCAATTAAGATTTTTATATCGTGTTTACTACCTTCCGTTGCGACATTTTTTATTTTATCTAATTTTTTACTTTCAGAATTCTTTAAGGTAGACAAAACCTGATACATCTGTTTCATTCGAATCGGTTTTACAAGCCTATTTTCTATTTCCAATTCGTCACATGCATCCTGTAAATTACTATCATCGGATGAACTGTACAAAACAATGTAAGGTGCTGGATGATCAGTTTCCGGAAAAACATTTCTCATTTTTCTGATAGTTTCAATTCCATCCATAATCGGCATATGATAATCCATAATTATCACATCGAATTGTGGCTTGTCCATTATTAAAAGCAAAGCTTTCAGCCCACTATCGCATTCCTCAACTTCGATATTTTTTCTTTCCAACATTCTTTTCAGGATTTTCCGATTGTTTTCATTATCGTCCACAATCAAAACTTTCTTAATATCGGTTAAGCTTAAATCATATTCCTCTTCCTGAGTATCAAATTGAATATCAAAGAAAAAATCACTACCCTTTCCTTGTTCACTTTCTAATTTTATTGTACTTCCGGCAAGTGCCAAGATTTGGTTCGAAATTCTTAATCCTAGACCAGTGCCTCCATATCTTTTAGTAATACCGCCATCTTCCTGAGAAAATGCATCGAAAATTTCTGCCTGTTTATCCTTATCAATTCCGATACCTGTATCGCGAACCCCAAATCGGATGAGTTTTTTTCCTTCTCCTAAGTCATTTAAAACTTTAACATATAATACAATTTCGCCTTCTTCGGTAAATTTTAAAGCATTGCTCAAAAGATTAACCAAAACCCGTTTTAAGCGCATCTCATCAGTCCAGATATATCTAGGAATGGTATCGTCAATATCGATAAGCATTTCTAAGTGCTTTTTATTATTACCGTACGAAACAATATTGAAGGCTTCTGAAACCAGTTCTTCGATCTCTACTTTATCAAGGTTTAACTGAAGTTTTTGCTTCTCTAATTTTGAAAAATCAAGAATATCGTTGATTATGCTGTACAAGGACACTCCGGATTGATTGATAATTTCTAAATACTGCCTTTGTGTTTCGTCGAGATTGGTTTCTAAAGCCAGCTCTGTAAAGCCGATAATACCATTTAACGGAGTTCTAATCTCATGGCTCATATTGGCAACGAACTCCGATTTCAAAACATAAGCTTTTTCTGCTAATTCTTTTGCCGCTAAGATTTCATTCTCCATCTTTATTCTTTCGGTAATATCCACTGCATTAGCCAAATACCATTTTGACGCTTGATTCAGTATCTTATTGACAATCTCTTTCTCTGCTTTATCTAAATTTTTCTCTTTCCTGTCAAATAAATTTAAATGAACGATAAGATTGTCCTCAAGACAAGGGATGAGATAACTTCTATGAAATTTAAATTCCGAGTTTTTAAACTCATAAATCGAAGTCTGATCATCCAAAAGAAAGTGAGGATTCTGAGGATAAATCTGATTAGGGGAAGCATCACTGGAAGCGATTATATAAACTTGCTCTTCCGAGCTAATACTCATGGTACAAAGTTCCATGTTGGTCATCTTAGCAGCTGCGAACACTAAGAAATCAAAAGCATCAGCATATTTTTTTTCGAATGTCTTTAATTTATCAATATCTCGCTGATCCGACGATTGATTATTGCTATCAAAGTGATTCATAGGAAGAGTTTTTTTAGAAAGTATTGTTAAATTGCCGTAAAGCTATAATAAACATTGATTGAGTAAGTCGTATTTTCCTTGCCTACCAAACTTTGTGCACCCGCAGGTGGTATGGTGTATCTTACGTCCAGTTCCCTGTCCAAAACCGGTGTTCCGTTAAAAAGTATTTTTTGGGGAGTTTTGGATAAAGGAGCATTTACAGAACTTCCATCAACGCCAATTTGTAAGATGTTGGAATTGATATTCGTCTGGACACCTCCTTTTTTGAAATAATTTTCGTCTGATTTTACATACAGTTCAAAACTCTCATTATTAGACAATATAATTTGGTTTGGAATTATTTGTGTCTGACCATTGGTGTAATGGGCAGCTGTATTAAAATTGAAGTTTACATTTCGCCCTGAGCTGGGGATGGTGATCTCTGACCTAGGAAGCACCTTTAACTGAACAGCAGTATTTTGAAGGCTGTTAATTGAATTATCTGTACTCCTGGCATTGAGGTTCAATTCAAATGTATAAGTTCCGGCTTCAAAAAAATTGTTCTTAAAATCATCTGCAGATACGTAAAGCTCTGGGATGAAGCTGTTTCTGTTTCCTGCTACAACATTTAAATTACCAGCTGAAAAATTCTGAAAACTGGCTGATAGAGCTTTGGTCGTGAGAGCAGGTCCATTGCTGCCCAATTTAATGCTGGCTATATTTCTGGTCCCCGGAACACCTTTAGAAGATGTGAATTGAACAGTGTTGGAAGCAGCTTTCGCCCAAAAATTAAAATCGACCGTATGCGCAATTTCCGTATTTCCTAAATCCCATACCCGCGTACTTGCACTTCGATAGTCATTCAAAGAAGATATTTCTATGTATTTTGTTAAAGATGATGTGAGCCATCTGATAGATGAAGGAATGACTAAAATCGTTTTAAAATTACGTGGCGTGAAATCATTATAATTTTGACTGATATCCATGGAATAATTCCCGGCTCGGTAGGCATTGGCAGCAAACTGAGCAGCTGGTATTTTAAACGTAAAATTGATATTTCCCTTGTTGAATCCGCCTCCGAAAATAATAGACCCGGGCGGTTCAAACCATCTTAGAGCACTTGTGCTGAACGACTGAAAACCGGGTAAAGAACCTGAAAATCCGGTAGATGGAAGCTGCCCGCCCATACTTTCTAATTGCCACAGAAGAGTAGAGCTGGGTAAAGTAAATGATGATGAAGAGTGAGTGAAAGTTGGTCCGGACGTAGAGGTAAATGTTGGAGCTACTGGCGCTAATCCAAAAAAGGTATAATCCCAGTTTGTTCTATTGGCGTTTGTCATTAACCTTGTAGGTACTGATGTAAATTCTACCCTGTTAAAAATATTATTTTCAGGAACAGACAAATAAATATCCTGAGCTTTCGCGACTGTTGATCCGCAGAACACGGTAAAAATTCCTATTAAAAAAAACCTCATCGTTTTCATATCTCTAAATTTAAAACTTTTTCACCTTAATGGTTGTGTCTTTCTTCTTATATTCAAAAATAACGGTTGCTGAGTAACCTTCTTTTGTCACCTGAATAGTTTGGTTGGGTTGTGTATAGCTGTATTTGTCATTTTCAATATAAAGGTTGTATTTTCCACCTTTCAGGAAAAACTCAAACTCATTTTTTTGGTTAACCACAGCGGTATAGATCACGCCGTCTTCACCTTTTGCATACACCACTATTCCGGTTACATCCGTTTCCAAAACATCGTAGGTTTGTTTAATCTCTGTTAATTTTCCACTTACTCTGATGTTTTTTACCAGCCCCACCTTGCGGTTGATATTTTTATCTATCATAAATACAGGATCCATCATCAATCTTGCACCCGCACTTTCGTTTACCTTCAGCGTGTAAATACCTTCAGGCACATTCTGAAAAACTACTTTTCCGTTTTTATCTGTCAGTGCAACAAAATTGTCCAGTTTCACTATTTCATTTGAAAGAACAGATTCACCCGCTTCCAGAAGTCCATTGAAGTTTTTATCTTCAAATAACTGAAATGTTACTTTATGATTTCCAAGAGCTGTTGCTGCAGTAAAGTATTTTTTAATTCCCACTCTGAACTGGTAATAACTTCCACTGCTTGCATATTCCGCCGTAGATTTATATCCTGAAAGATTAAAATAACCTGTGCTAGACCAAGAAGGCGAAATCTTATATTCCAGATTACCACTTACATTGGTGTTTAAGTTTTTGTAAAGTTCTGAATAGAAAGTTCCGGCTGAAAAAGATCCAATCAGATTATTACCAAGCATCTGGAAATTATAGGCGGCATATACATTGTAGTTGGCGAAATTACGGTCTACATCGTAATAAGAATTTAAATCAAAAACAGTGATTGCGTTCCATTGGGCTGTTCCGTTGAGGGAGAAGGATTTATACCTGTAAGACAATGTTGTTTTCAGACTGTTGAACCAATCGGCTTTATTTTTATCTTTTGAATAAGAATATTCCGCCGACCAATTCAATCCATGAGCACCCAATGTGGTGCTTATGTTCGCCTCCATCCGGTAAGAGAAAAGTTCCTGCGATGTGTAAAAATTGGCTGTTTTTTGCCTCTCTACCTTTGGAGATAATAGGAAATTCCATTTCTTTGAAGAAAACTGGTAACCTGATCCCAAAGATTCTGTACTGTTGAAATAATAACGTAAATTAGCGGTATTCCCAGTTTGGATAGGTGCATTCTGAAAACTCAGGAACTCAGGATCTACCTGCGAATTCTGATATTGTATAAAAGCACGCTGTGAAGCAGAAAATTGGTGACCGATACGTTGATTTGAGAAAAAAGATCCCCTTTTGATCCCTGCATAACTACTGGTGGCAAAGGTATTAACAGATTGTATATCCCATTTGCCCATTTTGCCATCGTAGTTGGCTCCCATTGTAGCTCCTACGTTTTCATCTTTGTTCGAAAGACCTTTTTCGTGGCTCAAACCTGCCTCAGTGCGGATTGTATGTTTATCGTTAATTAAAAATGATGATACTGCATTCGTAACCTGTATATCCACATTAAACCGCGGATCATGGTCGAATAGATAGGATACTTTTCCGTTGAATGATTTAGAATTCCCAAAACCATATTTTGCACCTACCATGGTAGATCCTTGTGTTTGTTGGAAATAAGTGCCAGAAAGGTTGTAATTATTTTCCAGCGCAAGAATTTCAATCTGATTATTATCACCAAATTTGGTAGAAACTTTACCACCTCTCCCGAAAACCGGGTAATCGTAATCGTTACTATTAACATTTCCTACCCGTAATACCGTATTTTTTCTCTCTAATTCCAACCAGGTATCATATAGGTTATAGAGGCCATCTTCATGATAATAATCTGCACCTATATTAAAGCGTGATTTCAAATTTTCAGTCACTCGAAACGCTGTATTTCCTCTTAATTGAAGAAAATTGAATCCCGAACTGTTTTCGTTATAACTAAGTTCCGCAAAATTACTTCCACTCACCGCTTCGTTTCCTCGGGCAATTTGTCTGTTGTTCGATAAAATGACTAAGTGGAGCGTGTTGCTTCCCACGATTTCGTTACTAATCAGGTCTGTGGCGGTTGCATTAATATTAAATTCCGGAAAAAGCGTATTCTGTTTTCTGACCACAATTTTGATCTCAACTGTTTGTTTTTCTAAACCTTCCAGAGATACGGTTTGTTGTTTTGCCATCATTTCCAAACCATCAGGAATGGATTGCAAATCAATCTTAACGGTTCTTTTACTGTAGCCTTGGTTTTCTACAGTCAGCAGAATTGAGGAGTCAGGCGCAGAAGGATTAATGAAATTTTCGTATGCTGCCGTGTAAATTGCGATGTTTTTGTTCTCGTCTTTTTCAACAAAGAACGAGGCACTTTCAGTTCTGGTGATCGTTGTGATGGTGTATGAAACCTGAAATTTGATCTCATTGGATCTCAGTTTCATAAAATCCATATTGGCGATCAGTTTCACAGGAAGATTTTTAGACTGACCGACACCTAAAGTAAAGCCATTTTTGGGATAGAAAAGTAAACCCGGATAATTTTCCGAAGGCATGATATTCTGAATGGTAATTTCCTCAGAACCTTTATTTTCAATGACCAGGAAATTAGTAAAAGTAGAACCCTTTTCAACAGCTATACTTTCATTTTCAAAACGGATTTCGATATCCTTCTTTTCCTGCGCAAAGGCTAGCGAAAAGTGCAGAAGAACAAATGCAAAAAATAAGATTGTTCTTCTTAGGATTGATATCGATATACTTTTTTGTGGTTTCAAGACTTAATTTTAAAATTTAAAGTTTTTTTCGCCTATGCGTAAATCATTGGATCCTGCCATTTTGATAATAGCCACGCCAAGAAAGTTCCCTGAAATATTCTCTGGTAAAGAAAATTGAACTACCTGATTGGTATTGGGAAGCATGGAGATGGCAATTGCGGGTAATTTTATTTCTTTACCACTGTCTGTATTGGTCAGTTCAAACTCAACGGTGGCATCATTGATGGTATTTCCATCGTTATGGATGCTTACTGCGACTTTTCTGTTTGCTGCATTCTCATTACTCGCCTCTGATATATTGGTAATATCCAAACTTTTTGTCTGGTTTCCAGACGGTGTATAAAAGATATGAAGT
Organism: Chryseobacterium sp. C-71; assembly: GCF_020911865.1. NCBI lineage: Bacteria > Pseudomonadati > Bacteroidota > Flavobacteriia > Flavobacteriales > Weeksellaceae > Chryseobacterium > Chryseobacterium sp. C-71. The sequence goes on along the minus strand of NZ_CP087131.1, from coordinate 3,952,016 downwards.
CCAACCTCAAATAAGGTAATAATACCAATCCCGTTCTGAATACGAGCCTGATCTGCCTGCTGAGGAAGTTGGGTAAAAAATAACATGCTGTTTGTAACAGACTTTGATGCGTTTGCCGGAATCTGCATGGTTACTAAAATCTCCTTTGTACTTTTCGCTGGAACTGTTACAGAGTTTTCTAAGGTGGACACCCAAGAGGCATTGGAAGTTTTTGAACTGCCTGCATCAAGATAAACCTTATTTCCGTCTTCTTCTCTAACCCAATCTTTATAGTTGAGATTAAAAACATAATCTTTTTCCGAACTGTTTTGAAGCGTGACTGTCTGTGTCACTTTTTCTCCCGGATTACCAGTGAAAAACAAGCGTGTAGGCGACATAGAGATACTTTGTGCCAGAAGTGAAGAAGACCCTGTGAGGATAAAGAAAATGAAAAGGTAAATAAACTTGCGCATGGTGTAAATTGTTTAAAAATAAAAGATTCCCAAAACTACTGAAAACGTAACTAAAGGAACCTTTACAAACTAAAAAAATTTATTATAAAGCAGTTGCAGTATAAGTTACTGTCTGTGTATAAGTTCCGGCTGGCTTACCTAAAATTTTATTAGAAGATGATTGCGCTGCAGGGATTGTGTAGTCCAAATTCAAGGTTAATGCACTTCCAAGTGGAGCATTTGCAACTAAAGTTTGGTCAGTTGCAGATAAAACTACAGCGCTTTTTGTTCCGCCCATTGTTCCGGCAGCCGCAGCAGCTTTGATTGTTAAAACATCTACAGGGATTAAGTTGGTTCCATTCATGAAATTAGCACCCCCTGCTTTTACTTTAACGTTAAAGTTCTTCGTTGAAGTAACTTTCAAAGAGTTGGCTTTAGTAATTGTTTGATCAGAGTTATAGTCTGCCGCAGTAACGTAGTTGAAGTCAACCGTATTACCAATTGCAGTACTTCCGGCATCGATAGAGATCACATCGTTCAGGGTAATGTTCACGGTTGTTGTTGCGGTTGTATTTTGAGCCTGAACATTGTTAGTTCCTAATACGATTGCTCCAATAGTTAAGGCTGCGATTGCGAATTGTTTTGTCATGATAGTAATATTTAATTTTTATTTAATTGTTTCTTTTGAACACTACAAATCTACGGCGGCGATAAAAGTTTCTTTGTAGTGGAAAATGGAAGTTCATGTAGTAAAATAACTACACGTATTAGTTAATGGAAAAGCCCTCAACACTTTCTAAGTGTTGAGGGCTTTTCTATAAATTGCTGTTATTTCTATTATAAAGCTATCGTAATATTAAATACACACAAAATCAAAGGCCTCCTGTAGGAAGCCTTCGAAACACCAAATCACAAATATTAATATGAAAAAAAATATTATAAAGCTGTTGCAGTATAAGTTACTGTTTGCGTATAAGTTCCGGCTGGTTTACCTAAAATGTCGGCTGAAGATGATTTCGCTGCAGGAATCGTGTAATCCAAATTCAACGTTAATGCACTTCCTAGTGGAGCATTTGTAACTAAAGTTTGATCAGTCGCAGATAAAACTACAGCGCTTTTTGTTCCGCCCATTGTTCCCGCAGCTGCAGCTGCTTTGATGGTCAAAACATTTACAGGGATTAAGTTAACTCCATTCATGAAATTAGCACCACCTGCTTTTACTTTTACATTAAAGTTCTTCGTTGAGGTAACTTTCAAAGAGTTAGCTTTAGTAATCGTTTGATCAGAGTTATAGTCTGCCGCAGTAACATAGTTGAAGTCAACCGTATTTCCAATTGCAGTACTTCCGGCGTCGATAGAGATCACATCGTTCAGGGTAATGTTTACGGTTGTTGTTGCAGTTGTATTTTGAGCCTGAACATTGTTAGTTCCTAATACGATTGCTCCAATAGTTAAGGCTGCGATTGCAAATTGTTTTGTCATGATAGTAATATTTAATTTTTATTTAATTGTTTCTTTTGAACACTACAAATCTACGGCGGCGATAAAAGTTTCTTTGTAGTTGAAAATGGAAGTTCATGTAGTATAATAACTACACGGTTTATTCATTTGGTTTAAATATATAAGTGTTGTGTTTTTTTGTAAAGCAGTCGCAGTATACGTAACTGTTTGCGTATAATTTTTCTTTAAGTTTTCACAAAAAAAATTATAGGTTGGTAAATTTGCTATCATCGTTTTTTGAGATTTGATAACTTTAAAAAAGATATAAAACGGCTTAAGAAATTTACTGAATGTTTAGTGTGATGTATTAATTAGGTTTAAATTTCCAAAAACATAGATTCTACCTTAGCTGATAGATACTTATTCCCGGATTTTGAATTTTCTCTATATCGCTATCACTACATACAAAATCAAAGGCTTCCTGTAGGAAGCCTTCGAAACACCAAATCACAAAATATTAATATGAAAAAAATTTACTTATAAAGCTGTTGCAGTATAAGTTACTGTCTGTGTATAAGTTCCGGCCGGTTTACCTAAAATATCAGAAGATGATGATTTTGCCGCTGGAATCGTGTAGTCCAAATTCAGTGTTAATGCACTTCCTAGTGGAGCATTTGTAACTAAAGTTTGATCAGTCGCAGATAAAACTACAGCGCTTTTTGTTCCGCCCATTGTTCCCGCAGCTGCAGCTGCTTTGATTGTTAAAACATTTACAGGGATTAAGTTAACTCCATTCATGAAATTAGCACCCCCTGCTTTTACTTTTACATTAAAGTTCTTCGTTGAAGTAACTTTCAAAGAGTTGGCCTTAGTAATCGTTTGATCAGAGTTATAGTCTGCTGCAGTAGCATAGTTAAAGTCAACGGTATTTCCAATTGCAGTACTTCCGGCGTCGATGGAGATCACATCGTTCAGGGTAATGTTTACGGTTGTTGTTGCAGTTGTATTTTGAGCCTGAATATTGTTAGTTCCTAATATGATTGCTCCAATAGTTAAGGCTGCGATTGCAAATTGTTTTGTCATGATCGTAATATTTAATTTTTTTTGTTTAATTGTTATCTTTTGAACACTACAAATCTACGGCGGCGATAAAAGTTTCTTTGTAGTTGAAAATGGAAGTTCGTGTAGTAAAATAACTACACGGTTTATTTCAACGAAAAGCCCTCAACATGTAAATGTTGAGGGCTTTTATAAATAAATTATTCGTTTTAATTACAATGCAGTAGCAGTATAAGTTACTGTTTGCGTATATGTTCCTTTTGGTTTTCCTAGAAGAACCTTTGATGCTTTTTCTGCCGAAATAGAATAAGCAATATTTAAAATTTGTTTTGAACCTAAACTTGCGTTACTTACAATCACCTGATCATTTGTAGATAAAGTTACCTCATTCATAGTTCCCATTAAACTTCCACCTGATATCGCTTTTACCTGTAATACATCTACAGGAATAATATTTGCGCCACTTACAAAATTTGCGCCCTCAGATTTTATTTTTACATCGAAATTTTTGGAGGAATTTATGACTAAACTATTGGGAATCGTTACACTTTTTGAAGAATTATAATCTGTTGTATTCACATAATTAAAATCTACAGCGCCTCCTGAAGCAACACTTCCTTCGTCGATTGAAATAATATCTGCTAAATTAATATTGACTGATGTACCCACATGGTCTGAATGTTGTGCCTGAACCTGATGAGTTCCTACTGCTACCAGAGATAGCATGGCGATGAAGATTTGTTTTTTCATAATAGAATAAATTTAAAGTTGGTGTAAAATAAATGCTGTTATTCTAATTTAATAGTTCTGTGATACTTGGTTAATTCAAATCTAATACCATTATTTGAAATAACCAAATGCTTTGTTGTAATTTTTTCAGCAATAAATATTTCACCATCCGCACCAATTTTAAACAGCAAGAATTTGCTGAAATATCTGGTGTAAATTTTTCATTAGTAGGAAAATAGAACAAGAAAAGGATCGCTTAAGTTTAATATAATATAGCCCAATTAACGAAAGAGGAGATTCATTTAAAATCCTAAGGGTAATTTGTATTTGCTCCTTAAATATAGGATAACTACAAATAATTTTCTAAGAAACTCATCCTACTTAGCAGGATATTTAATTGTAGGAGAATATGTATCAATGCAACTATTTCTGCTTTTTTGGAAACTTTACTTAGAATTGACATTGAAAATTTAATTCCATCAAGAATATAATCTCCTCTTAAAGTCTTCGCTTTATCAGTTCCTTAGTCTAAAAAAAACATTGATCTACTCTGATAATCTTTGAAAGGAATAGCTTCTTTATTATGAACCAGCCATTTGTTGAAGTTTACGAACATCTTTGTTTGTAAGGATCTCATTTCTCTTCCTGTAATAAGCATCTCTGATAACTTGATCACGTTGAGTACGAAAATTAGAAATTAAAATTTTTAAAAGCAAACTTCTTCTTTTCCATTTAGGACACGCTCTCCTACAAATAGGCATTTGGTGTCAGAGGTGCAGTACGCTAAAAAACTTTCGTAATCGCCTTTTGATGCATAATCATTGGCTTTGTTTTTAGAATAAGTTCGTCGTCTTTAGCGATTAGAATTACCATAGTCTTATTATTTATTTATACTAAATCTTTTATCAATTGTAATCCTACTGTTGTTTCATGTACTAATTCTTGCTCCAAAGCAGTATAATTCATGTTTTCTTCAATGAGTTTCTCCCAATTGGAAGTTTGTTCCGTTAATTTGATTAAGCCGGCAGTTCCGGCAGTTCCTCTCAGCTTATGAAGAATTTTCTTTAGCTCTTCGGTATTTTTTTGTTTCACCGCCGATTTTATATTTTCTTTAGCTTGATCAAGCTCCTGTATCACTAAATTTAAAAATATTACTTTAAAATCATCATCGTCTCCCATCTGCTCGTTCAGAAGATTCATATCCAAATATCCTTCATGATGATGTGGTAGAACTTCCGATAATTCCTGAACACCAGTGCCAATATATTTTTTCAGCATTTCTAAAAGATCGTTTTGTCTAAGAGGTTTTGGCAGGAAATCATTCATTCCCGAACTGAGACATTTTTCTTTTTCACCTACAACGTTTCCTGCGGTAATACCAATAATCGGAACGACAGAGTATTCCGGCAACAGACGAATCTGTTTCGTAGCTTCAATCCCGTCCATTACAGGCATTTGTACATCCATTAAAACAATATCAAAAAACTGATCACGGCATTGTTCTAAAGCCTGCAAACCATCCGTTGCTTCTGTCAGTTTTGCATCCTGTATCAATGATTTCATCATTCTGTTATTCAGAACCATGTTAACAGGATTATCATCAACAAGCAAAACGTTGGGAGAAGTCATTAGTGGAAAATGCTTTTCTTTCTGCACCTGTTTAGCGGCAGCCAATTCTTTTTCTGAACTTTTAACTGCACGTCGTAATATCTTGTATAATTCTTCAGATTTAATGGGTTTTAGCAGAAAATAGGAACTTTCTTCCTTTCTGAATGAATTGATAACATCATGCTCTTCTGAAGATGTGTGAAGAATAACGAGAGGCGATGCCTCATTTTGTTCATTAAATAGCTGCTTTATTTTTTCAATTGTTTCTAAACCTGATATGACCGGCATGTGGTAATCTACCAGAATAATATCAAAACGCTCGCCGGCTAAAAGCATCTGAAGAGCTTCCATTCCGTTGGCAGCAAGCTTAGAATCAATATTCTTGTAAGCAAGCATGTGCTGAAGGATAACCCGATTTGCTTCGTTATCGTCAACAATTAGAACCTTATTGATTTTAAGTATTTCATCTTCGCTTTGATCAGAAATTTCAAAAGGAATCTCAATATCAAAATAGAAAACAGAACCTTTCTCAAGTTCACTTACCAAAGTAAGATTACTTCCCATATATTTCAAAATATTATTTGAAATGGTAAGTCCGAGCCCTGTACCGCCATAACGCTTGCTGATAGAACTGTTTTCCTGAGTGAAAGCGTTAAAGATATGCTGCTGTTTTTCTACAGGAATACCAATTCCTGTATCTCTTACTGAGAATCTCAATTTTATATTTTTATCGTCTGCATTCAGTTTTTCAACTTTAAGCTCAATCTCACCTTGTTCTGTAAATTTTACAGCATTCCCAAGAAGGTTGATCAAAATCTGCTTCAATCGTGTTTCATCAAGCCAGATTGTTTTAGGTAGCCCCGGTTCAATATTCAAAAGAAGTTCGATGTTTTTTTTCTGAGACTGATAAAGAACTGCATTGATGACCTGGCTCACCATGTCATAAACATTGGCTTTCTCTATCAAAAGTTCCATTTTTCCTGATTCAATTTTAGAGAAATCAAGGATGTCATTAATAATAGCTAGAAGGTTTTCACCCGATTCATTAATGTAATTGAGATACTGCGTTTGTATCTCATTTAAAGGAGTTTGAAGCAGAAGATCAGAAAATCCGATGACCCCGTTCAGCGGAGTTCGTATTTCATGACTCATATTTGCTAAAAATTCAGACTTAGTTTTGTTGGCAATATCTGCCATCTGTTTTGCATTCTTTAGCTCTTCATTGATTTTTACAGACTCCGTAATATTTTGTGCAGAAACAATAACTCCACCCACCACATTATCTGATAAATACCAAGGGCTTACCACAATATTATAATGTTGTATTCCTTCTTTATGAGGAACTTCTAAAGCCATGTCCCTATTTATGTAAGCCTTACCTCCGAGTGCATCTCTATATATTTTCTTTCTTTCATCGGGTACATTGGGCGAAACGATAAACATATTTTTTCCGATAAGGTCTGTATCATGCATCTGAAATTCATTTTTCCAACTGCTGCTTACTGAAAGATAGTTGAGGTCATTATCTAACATTGCTACTGCAGTAGGAACGTATGTTATAAATGACTGTAACATGGCTTCTTTCGTAGCAAGTTCGATATATATATTTTTGAAGGTATCAATATCCTGAATAATCCCAAATACTCTTGTACAAACCTCATCTTCAAATTCAGGTATTCCCTTCACCCTTACCCATATCATCACTCCATCATTACGTATGAGCTGTAATTCTTCATCATATGGTATCCCTTTTTGTACAGCTGTTTCAAATAATGATTCTACTTTTTTTCTGCTTTCTGTACTGTAAAATCCTAATGCATTTTCAAAATTAGGCTGAAACGTTTTGTCTACTTTATGTATTTCTTTAGTAGACTGTGACCAAAAAACAGTATTTGCCTTAAGATTGACTTCCCAACCTCCTACTTGAGCTACGGCACTTGTCTGTTCTAACATCTTTTTAGTGTACAGCAAATCTTTTTCGAGAGACATCCTTTCTGTAACATTCAATGCTGTACTTACCACATATGGCATTCCTTCTTTATCAGTTTCTACAAGATTATGATACATCCAAACCATTTCTTCTCCTTCCTTAGATTTTAGAATCATGGTGCCGAGATCTTCCTGATTAGTGTTGATTCTTTCAAGATATTCTGCAAGTAAAGGCCAGTTTTTTTCAGGAACTAGATCTTTTAAATTTAATTTTTTTACTTCTTCTGCCGAATATTGAAGTATTTTCCTTCCTTTTTCATTAACTGAAAGTATATTTCCCTGCATATCATGCATACTCATTAATCCGATTGCGTTTTCAAAAAAACTTCTGAAGCGGCGCTCTGAACTTTCAAGTTTTTGCTTTTCTTCGATCTGTTGGGTAATATGGATACCGAAGCAGAAAATCTCAGAATTGTTTTGGTTCTGTTTTAAAGACCACTCTACTATAATCTCTGTGCCATCACTGATTTTTGTGGAAGTAGAAAATGTAGCTTCCTCCTGAATATTAGGAAGTTTTTTTATGAGTCGATGCAATTCACTATTATCTTCACCCAATATCCTTAAAAAGTTCTGATCAGGGGCATTTATTTTAAACTCAAAAATTTTCTTGAAAGCAGGATTAGCATCCTGAAGAATAAAATTATTATCCAGTACACAAATTAAATTATTGGAAATATTGAAAGTCTTCTGAAAATATTCAGCTTGAATATTGTTCCTTTTTCCTGTCAATAAAGTCGTAACAGCGCTTCCTATTTTTTTCAAGGCAATTATTTGCTTATCTGTAAGTGTTTTAGGTTTATAGTCGATAACACATAAAGTTCCCAATGCAAATCCTTCATCATCTATAAGAGGAATTCCTGCATAAAAGCGAATGCCTCCTGCTAATATCAGTGGGTTTTCGAATGATCTTTTGTCTGCTAAGGTATCATAGATTATTACAACATCCCCACTTGCAATTGTATATTGACATAAAGTACTTTTTCTGTCTACAGAATCAAAATCAAGGCCTATACAACTTTGGATCACCTGTGCTTCACTTTCCATCATAGCGATAAGTGCAGCCGGACAATCGGCAATAAGTGCAGCTGTTTCTGCAAAAATATCTAACTGTGGATCTTTCTCCAACTGTAAAAGGTCAAAAAAATTGAGCTTATTAATTCGTCCATATTCATTATCAGGAACGGGGTATTTATCCATAGTGCAGCATCTTCTTTTAGAAATGATATTAGTTTTCTTCGGGCTTGTAAATTCAATTATTTTAACTAATAATCGATTATGTAAATAAAATCCTAAATTACAAATTATTTTACACTTAATTGTAACTCTTTATTTTTAGTAGTATAAAAAGTCTGGAGTTGTTATCTTTGTTAGGACAGAATTTTTACACTCTTTTATCTTTAAGTTATGATCTTTCTTCGGGAGTTTAATTAGCTTTTCATAAATCTTGCAGCTAATCCACTCTTCCTCTTAAATCTTCATTATCAACCAAACGGTTAAAGCCTATAACTTTTTGGTTCAAACGAAACAAAACCATCATTAAAGGTATTGGAACATATTTAAGTTGTTTTCACTAGAAAGAATTAATTATTGTAAAATTTGCTGTAAATCTTCTAGCAAATATTTGGATATTTCTTCAGTTACTGGTAAAAGACAAGCGTTGCCAACTAAAGACCTACTACTATTCCAATGCAGATTATTTTTCATTTTTAAAGCTAAATTTCAATAAAGTCTACAATATCATAAGCTAAAAAAAATTATTTCATAAAAATTAGTTGTCTCTTTTTTTACCCATGAATTCTCTTAATTCAAATTTTATAATCAAGATATTTAGTGGTTACCATTTTAAGCATAAAATGCTTAGCTTTAATAAACAGTCTGAAATTCCCTCAATAGTAATCTTTGATACAGTATAAAATTTCAAAACAAAAAATCCCGAATTAACGGGATTTTAATTTCTTATATCTAAATTTATTTTATCTCTACAGGAACTGAGATCTTGTCCCAATCCATTGTGAATCCATTGCTGTTTACTTTATAAACTAAAGTTTCCTGTGTCGCTTTCAAAGCCTTAGTTTTTACATCAACACGTAAAGCATCTTTAGATTCTTCGTATTTGTAAGCGCCCCATTGTTTTGACTCTTTGTTGAAAATTGCTGTCCAGGTTCCGCTTTTTTTAGGGATTAAGAAAAAGCTGTATTTACCAGCAGGCAATTTTTTACCCTGAACAGTAATGTCCTTATCGGTTTCGAAAGTAGTGGCTTCATTAGCACCCGCACGCCAAGCTTTATCATAAGCTACCAAATCACCCCAGATTGTACGACCCTTAACAGACGGACTGCTGTAGGCAATGGTAATATTTGCATCTTTAATTTTTCCGGTAGCAGTCATTGCAGGACTCGCCGGTTTTTTAGCTTCCTGTGCAAAGGCATTCAATGAAATTGTCATTGTAGCCAAAGCGACCGCAACAGTTTTAATCATTGTTTTCATAATATTTTTTGTTTGTATGTTTATTTTGTTCGCTTACGAATTTACTGCTTTCGTCTTATAAAACAATAACCCGATTGCAGAAAATATAATAACTGCCACTGCACCAATGACGTTAAGCCAAAGGAAAGAAATGATATCGAAATTGTAAATGGCAATCACCGTAATTTCTGATAATATTGCAGAAATAAATACATTTGCCCCGTTGATTTTTTTAAAATAAAATGCTACAAGAAAAATCCCCAATATCGGGCCGTAGAAAAGAGAGCCTAATACATTAACCGCTTCAATTAGAGAACCCATCTGAGTGGCAAACATCGCTACGCCGATGGAGAATATTCCCCACGCCAAAGTATGAAGTCGACTGTATTTCAATTCTGTTGCATCATCGGGAATTTCTTTTTTGAATATCAAATGAACATCTTTTAATGAACAGGCGGCAAGTGAATTGAGCGCTGCGGAAATGGAACCCCAGCTGGCCAGAAAAATGACCGCAAAAAGTAAACCGATCATTCCTACAGGCAAAGTATTTTTTACGAAATACAAGAAAATATAATTCGTGTCGGTTTTCTCTGCATTAAAATTTGATTGATTGATAGCTTCTTCTACCCTTCCGTGTAAATCTTTTACCTGAGTTTGTGTATTTTTAAAATCCTGAATAGTCTGTGTAAGTTGAGGAGATTGAGTTTCTTTCAGCTTTAAAATTTCTTTTGATTCTGCATTAAATTTTGCCTGCAAATCCTGATGTTCTTTTTCAAAAACCGCAGCCTGTTCAGGTTTTGTTTCCTTTAAATGTTGATAAGAGCGTTCGTTGAAATAAATCGGAGCCGGTTTTAAAGAAAAGAAAGCGAAAAGCAAAGCACCAATCAGAAGAATGGCAAACTGCATCGGAATTTTAACTAATCCATTCAACAGCAAGCCCATTTTTGCATTCGTATTGTCTTTCGCCGTAATATATCTCCCAACCTGACTTTGATCCGTTCCAAAGTAAGAAAGTGCCAGAAAAAAACCACCAATCAGTCCGCTCCAGATATTGTATTTATCCTTCCAATCGAATTCTGTGGTGATGACATTGAGTTTTCCTGATTTCCCTGCAAGATAAAGTGCATCTTTAAATCCAATTCCATTCGGCATATTTTGGATAAGCAGATAACCTGCAAAAGCCATTGTTCCCAGAATAATGAGAAACTGTAATTTTTGAGTGTGAGCAATTGCTTTTGCACCTCCAATATAGGTGTAAATCAACAGAATTCCACCTGTTAAAACATTTGTCAAATAAATATTCCAGTTTAAGACACTTGACAAAATGATACTCGGAGCGTAAATACTGATCCCTGTTGATAAACCTCTGGAAAAAAGAAAAAGCATTGAAGTAAGTACCCTTGTTTTTTTATCAAAACGGTTTTCCAGATATTCATAGGCGGTGTACACGTTTAAGCGCTGAAAAATAGGAATGAAAGTTATACAAATTACAATCATCGCCAAAGGCAAACCAAAATAATACTGAACGAAACGCATCCCGTCTGTATAAGCCTGACCCGGCGCCGAAAGAAATGTAATCGCACTTGCCTGAGTAGCCATAATCCCGATCAACACGATGTACCAGGGCATTTTGTTGTCTGCTTTCAGATAAGATTCGTTGCTTTTCTGTCCACGCCCGATGAAAACGCCGTAAATAACCACCGCAACCAGTGTGAAAATCAGGACTGTCCAATCTATCGTGCTCATCTCCAGAATTTAGTAAAAAAATAATAAAATGCGATCTGCACTACTAAAGCAATTGCTAATAGAATGTACCAGGTGTTCCAATTTTTAAGTTGATTGTTCATCAGTTTTTCTGTGCAGATAAAAAGTTTAAAAATAAACGCGCTGCACCAACATTTCCTGCAGGCAACTGTCTGAAAAATGCCAATGGTGTGTAAATAAAATTACCCTTTCCGTATTTCGCATATAAAGTTGACCCCTGCAGAGGCTCTTCACCCGTGTCGTGCATTTCAAAAAGCGGTTCGTATGCAGAATCCCATTTGTCTGGAAAGTATGCTCCTCTCTCCTGTACCCAACCTTTAAAATCATCCGCAGTGATTTTGTTGGGAAAGTTCAATAATTTATGATTCGGATTTAAAAACTTAACCTCAGCATTTTCTTCGGTAACACGTTTATTGGCAATACTGAAACTGTACATTCCCAATTGGTCAATGGTTGTGTCCTGATTGGTGTTGTATTGCATCACCAAATTACCTCCGTTTTTTACATAAGACCATAAAAAAGGCATCCAACGTCCTAGCTTTTTCTCTGTGTTATTGGCACGAACGCCAAATACTATAGCATCATACTGTGATAATTTGTTTTGACTACCATTTCCGGATTCATCTATGTTGCCGTAAAAATCTTCGTCTTTCAGGACATCTACCTGAATATCTGCAATTCGTAGGAAATCAGGAATGAAATCTCCTGCGCCTTGTACATAACCCACCTTTTTAACTTTAGACTGAATATCGCCTTTCATCACTGCGACTGTTGCAGGTGTAAAATATTGTAATGAAGGTAAATGCGGATACTGAATTAATACCTGTTTTTTATTATAAGTGATTCCATCTGCAACAAAATCAGCATCCAATTGCAACTGATTTGATTTTGTGGAGGCCAATTTAGCTTTTGGAATAACATAATCGACGGTAAAATCTTTTCCGTTAATCGATTTTAAATCACCACCGCCTAATCGCTCTCCGTTATACAGCAGATTTACTTTTCCATTGTTGAACTGTTTGTTGGAATTCACCTTAAAATTTAAACTCAAATGTAAATCTTCATTTTCTTTGACTAAATAAAGTGGTTGTGTAAATTTCAGTTCAAGCGCAGGAACAATACGCAAAGCTTCGACCACATCGCCACGAACAGGATCTAATTTTTTGAAAGATAAAGGCAATTTAACCTGAAACTTTTCTGAACCGATTCTTAAGCCAAGCACAACATTCAGTGGTGATTCCACTTCAGGCAAACCGATTAAAGTATCATTGAGTACAGAGAAAGTTGCCGCATTTACAGCTGGTTTTTCCAACCAATAAGGTTCTGTGAGTGCTGCATCTGCCGGAATCTGAATTTGATGCTGAATGGTAATTAAAGAATCTTTTGACAGCTTTCTATTCAGGTTTTCAGACTGATTCAGCCATTTTACATTCTCTAAAACAACAGAATTTTCAGCTCTTGAAATCAGATTTAACCTGAAATTATGACTTTCGCCGGCAACCGCTTCAGCCTGAGTGGTAACCATTTCGCCCATAAATCCGGCACAGCTTAGAATAATATTGTCGAGTGATTTAATTTTATCCTTCTTAAGGTCTGAATCTTTTAGCGTCATTACCTTTTTTCGCAAATCAAGCAAAGCAGGCAAGCTCTGTTCAGGATTATTGAAATTGAAATTCGCAATAATTTTATCTAAAGATTGGTCAATATCAGCGCTTCCTTCTTTTGTCCAGGTTTTATTGATTCCATCAAAAAGTGTTGACTTTGCAGACTCGCCATCAACATGGGAAAAATATTCAGTTTTAATTCCGGCTACAGACTGTGTTCCTGCACCCTGACTTTTATGTAAACTTCTGCTTAATCCAGCCAGTTCACCGTAGCCCATTCCCAATTGCGCATCGTATTGTCCAACCGTCACTTTCAGTTGATTTTCGGATGTTGTATTATTATTCCCAAATCGGAAAGTATTCCACAATATGCGTTTGGGTTGCCATACATTCACATATTTCAGTTGATTTGGAAAAGTTGTTTTATCGCCTGCCAACTTAAAAGCTTTTTCCGCAACCACAGCCGAAGCCGCATGTTGTCCGTGACCTGCCGCAGCAGTAGGAGGAAAACGGCAAATGATAATATCCGGACGGAATTTTCGGATGACCCAAACCACATCCGCAGTAATGCTGTTTTCGTCCCATTGTTTAAAAGTATCAGTCGTATTTTTAGAAAACCCGAAATCAATTGCACGGGTGAAAAACTGTTGAGCCCCATCTAACTTTCTTGCTTCTAAAAGCTCATGCGTTCTGATTAAACCCAATGCAGCTCCCTGTTCTGTGCCTAATAAATTTTGACCACCATCTCCTCTGGTTAAAGATAAGTAGCCCGTTTCTACATTTTGGTCGTTGATTAACCATGAAAGCAATCCTGTATTTTCATCATCGGGATGAGCCGCAAGATATAAAACTTTAGGTAAGTGTTTAAGCGTTTTGAGTTCGCGGTAAATTTCAGATGATTTTGAAGGACGAACCTGTTGGGCCGTACAAAAGAAAAAGATAAAAATACTGATTACTGGTTTGAACATTTGAATTTGCTTTGCGGGCAAATATAAGTAAATCGTTTTTCTTTCAAGCTTCAAAGAAAAGCAAAACGTATTTTGTTGACGATTTAAAAATCGGTTTTACTTTATAACGCATGATGTATTATAAACTTAAATAAGGACACCGTCTGAATGAATATTTCCATTGAACGAAAACGAGATCATTTTTAGTGAATCTTCTATAGTTTTAAAACAATCAAAAAGCAATTAATGTTGAGAGATTTTTATTTAAGCATAATTACTTTCATATGGCTACTTACGTTTTCCAATGATTTACTTTTAAACATCTAAGAGGAAGAAATAAAGTCATCAAAAAAATTATTATGTGCCACCATAAAATCAAAACTGTCAGCAGAAATTCTGCTGACAGTTTTTGGAAAGTAAAAAATTGTAAAATTAGTATCCTTCGTTCTGAACCAGATATCCTGGCGCACTTGACGCTCCATCAATCGCTGACTGCGGAATCGGGAACAATCTTTTTCTAGGATCAGCATTGGTCTTCGAAGCATAAACATCTTCAAAATGACCAAACCTAATCATGTCTGTTCTTCTGCTATATTCCCAATACAGTTCAAAACCTCTTTCACGGTAAAGTAAATCAAGATTAATTGAAGTTAAAGCGGGTGGAGTTACTTGTGGACGAGCGGTTCTAGAAGCTCTTACCAAATTAACGTCAGCTAAGGCCGCACCATTATTTCCTTTTCTTAATTGAGCTTCGGCTCTCATCAGATAAACATCAGCCAACCTTAGCAAAACAATATCAGCCTGACCTTTATTTCTTCCAGTATCTGAAGTACTGCTGAATTGATATTTTGCCACTCTATAACCATCTGAGTAATCTTTATTATTAGGATTTTCAAGATCAATATCAATACTGTGGTTCACATAGCTTGTAAAACCGTCTCTTTGCTCGATCATTGGGTAAATTTTATATTGTCCGTTTTCCATCTTGAAAGGTTGCCCATTAGCTGGATTTCTTAAACCCCACTGAATACCACGCAGAATACCTCTGTTAATTTGGTACGTTGCACCGTTTACCAGAAAATAATGATTGCCATCATTTGCTGGGCTCACTCCCGTAAGATTCTGTAAATTCTGTGGAATCACTAGGTTCTCTTTGTAAAATCTCGCATCAGCTTGCGCAGGATCTGTACTTCCGTAAGCTTGTACCCAAGTGTTATAGAAATATTTAGTTAAAGCAGGACCGTCTGTTCCGTTTGCTTTTGGGAAAGCTGCCAAAGGATACTGACTTCCAGACAATGACCAATATGCCAATCTATTGTGTGATGTCGTTAAATTTGAGCGTTGATCGATGGCAAAAATCAATTCTTTGTTTGAATGGTTATTATCATCGAAAATAGAAAAATACTCCGGAGATAAAACAAATAAACCTGAATTGATTACTTTGTTTGTGTACTCAATTACTTTATCCATATCTGTAGCAGCAAAAGTAGGCGTTCCGTAAGGATTTCTGTACACTCCTGCATTGAGATATAACTGAGCTAAAAACCCATTAACCGAAGCTTGAGAAATTCTTCCCGGACCTTTTGTATTGTCTAATTGATTGACAACTGCAAGAAATTCGCTTTCAATATAACTTACAGCATCCGCTTTTCTTAAAATAATTGATTGCTCACTTGCTGCATCTTTTTTAAAGGCAATTCCCCAATAATCAAGCATCAGCATATTGTAATACGCTCTCAGACCTCTCATTTCGGCCAAAGCCTTAGCGGCCTGAGGATCTGTAGCCGCAAGTGGCTGAAGTCTTTCGATTGCGGTAATCGTTCTTGAAAGCATTAGTGTAAAAGCATTCCAGGTATCTCTAACCACAACATTTGTGGTTGTAGTATTGTGTTGGTGAAGCTCTATATACTTTCCGCCATCGTACCAATCATTTCCGCTTCCTCTCGGAGGTAAAATTGCCTGATCCGAACTTACCAACTGTAACCCATAATTTTTTGTATGTGTGAAAGCATCCGGAAGCGGACCGTAAGCCGGAGCCATTACCGCAGAAATAATATTATCGGTCTGCACATCCAAAGATTCATCTATAATTTCTTCCGAAAGATCTGTACAGCCTACTGCAAACAGAGCGGTAAGACTTGCTATTCCTAGTAAAAATTTATTTTTCATTTTTTTCTTTTTTAAATTTTAATTAAAATCCTACGTTAACTCCAAACACGAAGCTTCTTGCTTTTGGATAGGTAGCGTAATCAATTCCGAATGACTGAATTCCACCCTGAGAAATACCTGTATTGATTTCAGGATCAAAACCTGAATATTTTGTAATCACAAATAAATTTTGCGCAGTAAGAGACAGTCTGATATTTCTTACATGATTACCAATTCCTAAAAATTTCGGGTTTAAATTATATCCTAGTGTTGCATTATTTAATCTAAAGAAATCTCCTTTCTCTAAATATCTTGTTGAAATCACATTGGTATTATTCACACTTTCGTTAGGAAATTGAGTTGCGGCATCGGTTGTATTTTGCGACAGTCCCAAACGACCTCTGGTAAATAAAGTGGAAGCAGTGTTGTTGTAGATCATGTTTCCTGAAACTCCATTAAAATTCAGCCCAAGGTCAAAATTTCTGTATGCCATTTTCACATACAAGTTATAAGTAAAATCTGGCAAAGCGCTTCCTGCTGCTACTCTATCATTATCTGTGATGATTCCGTCACCATCTACATCTCTGAAAATATTGGTACCGTTTTCACTTAATCCTACAAATTCACGTACATAAAAAGTTCCGATAGGCTCATTGTTTAAGTAACCGTTGATGACCGCATTCGTAGTTCCGGGACCTTGAGCTTCACCAGTAGAAATTACTTTATATGGAGAATCTTGCACTTTATTTTTAATAAAAGCGGCGTTGGCTCCAATACTGTAAGTGAAAGATTTGTTTCTATCACTGCTGTAGTCAAGCGCAAATTCCCAACCTGTGTTATGAATCGACATGTTCGGAATGTTTTTCCACATTGTTTCTGCCGGCTCGATTGGATCTTCAGGACTTATTTCTAAAAGAATATTGTTTGAAACTTTTTTAAAAAAATCTACCGTACCTGTCAATCTGTTGTTTAAAATCCCAAAATCAACACCTACATTGGTTTGAGTTGTTACTTCCCATTGAAGGTCAGGATTATTGGCTCTTACCAGATAAATTCCTACCGGATAATTTCCGCTGTCGTCCATTGGGTATGTTGCCATTCCGCTTCCGTCTGATGCAGATTTGTAACTTTTTTTGGTAATTTTATTTGGAATTTCCTGATTTCCGGTTCTACCCCAGCTTCCTCTTAATTTTAAATTACTGATCATATCAACATCCGAAAGAAAACTTTCTTTACTGATATTCCATCCTGCTGCAACAGATGGGAAAACTCCATAACGGTTATTTTCTCCAAATTTTGACGATCCGTCTGCTCTTACGGTAGCCGTTAATAAATATTTATCCTGATAGTCGTAGTTTACTCTTCCAAACCAAGACTGTAATTCGTTTCTGTTAGCAATAGAAGACGAAGTCATCGTCGTTTTGTCACCCGCAGGAATTTGATATTGTGGTTCAATACCATTGTTTGGGAAATTCAAATAATTCCAACCTCTTGCCACTAAGAAAAGCCTTTGGTAAGAATGCCCAGCCATCACATTAAAATCGTGGTTTTGAACTTTAAATTTATAGGTTAGATAATTCTCAACCAGTGTATTGTTATTTGTGAAATAGTTTAGGTTTAAACTTCCGTTTTCTAATGGCACAGCGTGTGGCATATTTTGTACAACTCTGTCTGCACTAGAATAATCTACACCTAAATTTAATTTATAAGTTAAACCTTTAATAATTTCAACTGACGGAGAAACATTGGCTAAAATCCTGTTGTTATTTGTAAAATCTGTGTAAATATCCTGACGTATCAGCGGATTGAAAGCTCCATTATTAAAAACAGTTGTTGGCAAACCATTGGTATATGCGGGATAAGTAGGGTTGAGCGTCAACATTGTGGAAACCATGCTTGTCACACTGGGTCTGTCGTTTTCAGTTTTACTTCCGTTGATGTTGAAATCAATATTTACCCTTCCGTCAAATGCTTTTTGAGAAACATTCACACGACCGGAATATCTTCTCAAAGAACTATTGTACAAAATCCCTTCCTGATCTTCATATCCTAAAGCTGCATAGTAATTAGAATTTTCTGTGGCTCCGGCTGCTGAGAAATTTACGTTTTTTGAAATTGCTGTACGAGTCAATTCGTCCTGCCAGTCTGTACTTCCGCCCATGTCATCAAGCTTTGCACCCATTCCCGTTACCTGCTTTCTGAATTCATCTGCACTGAAAATATTCATTTTATTGGCAAGATTAGAAACCGTCAGTGATGAAGAAAGATTCATTTCCGTTCTTCCTTTTTTTCCTTTTTTTGTGGTAATTACGATGACACCATTTGCTCCTCTCGCACCGTAGATCGCTGATGCAGACGCATCTTTCAGCACATCCATTGATGCAATATCGTCGGGATTGATGAAGTTCATCGGGTTGTTGGCAACTCCTGTATTGCTGTTATCGATTACAAAACCGTCTATAACATATAGAGGCGTAGTTCCAGAACGTAAACTTCCTACTCCACGAATCACAATGTTTTGATTGGCTCCAGGCTCACCGCTCACGTTTGCAACATTTACTCCGGCAACTTTCCCCTGAAGAAGCTGACCAACGTTAGCTACAAGACCTTTATTGAAATCTTCGCTCTTCACAGATCCGATTGCTCCGGTAACATCAGATTTCTTCTGAGAGCCGTAACCAACCATTACCACTTCATCAATGTCTTTCATTTTAGTCTCATCCTTTACAGTATCAGAGATTTTATTTTGCGCAAATGTAAAACCTACACAACTCATCAGAACTGTCGGTACCAAATAAATACGTTTCATTCTTTTTTTGTGCAAAATTAGGTTTGCCAAACGCCAGAATATGTTAATTAAGCTTTAATAAATGAATATTAAAAAGTTAATACAATGTGAATTTTATTGTTGAAAATTAAATTTCTATAAACTTTTACAACCAACTATTTTTTAAGAAACTAAAAATCAAAAAACTATCAGTTAATATTGGGTTTATGATTTATAGCAACACTTTTTGAAACATGATTTGTAAGTAATTTTGCACACTAATTTCATCTTAATTCAAATTATCAACAAATCAAACATTATGAAATTTATTTACACAATTACCAATTTCAATAAAGCAATATTTCCCTCTTTGCTTCTTTTCACAACATTAATTACAGCACAAACCCAAAAACCCCTTAATATTATTTTTATGATTGGTGATGGGATGGGTGTTTCTCAAGTCACTTCAGCATTCTATTTCGGAAATTCAGAACCCAACTTTCAGAAGTTTAACGTTGTCGGTCTTTCTGAAACTTCCTCAACCAGCGATTGGGTTACCGATTCTGCTGCCGGAGCAACTGCTCTATCAACTGGTGAAAAAACTTACAAACGTGCAATTGGGGTAAATAAAGATTCAATTGCATTACCCACTATATTAGAACAACTTCAGAAAAAAAAATACCAAACGGGATTGGTTAGTTTAACGAGCATTACTCATGCAACACCCGCTTCTTATTATGCTCACGTAAAAGACAGAGATCTTCACGAGGATATTGCTCTAGATTTGGTAAAAGCAAACGTAAATTTCTTAGCTGGCGGCGGTTTAAAATTCTTCAATAAAAGAAAAGATGGAAAAAATCTTTTGAATGAATTTAAAAAACTCAATTACAATATAGATACTCTGAAACTTTCAAAACCGATTCAAAATAAAAACAACTTCTACCTCCTAGCGCAGGACGAACTTCCCAATAAAGTTCAGGGAAGAGGCGATTTCCTTCCTGAAGCTACACAGACGGCTTTAGATTATTTATCAAAGAATAATAAACCATTCTTTCTTATGGTGGAAGGTTCGTTTATCGATTGGGGCGGTCATGCAAAAGATGGCGAAATGATGGTGAAAGAAGTTTTAGACTTCGACAAAACAATTGGTGTGGTGATGGAATTCATCAAAAAAAATCCAAATACATTATTAGTTGTTACAGCAGACCACGAAACAGGCGGTGCAAGCATCGGAAAATATTCGGAAAAAGATCCGGTGACAGGGAAGGAAAAAGAAATCGGAAATAAAGTGCAGGTGAATTTCATCGACAATCAACATACAGCGGCTTTGGTTCCTGTGTTTGCGATGGGAAAAAATCAAGAGCTTTTCTCTGGCGTTTACCCAAACAACACCATCTATCACAAGCTTGTTGAAGCATTGAAAAAAAACGGAATTTCTATTAAATAATTTGAATTTTACTACAATCTTATGTGCTTACATTTAAAAAAAATCACAGGCTTTATCACTCTGCTTTTTGTTGCGACTGTTTTTGGTCAAACCACAAAAGTACACTCTCATAATGATTACGAACAAAAAGTTCCTTTTTGGTATGCGTTAGGTTCGGGTTCAAATTCAATTGAGGTAGATGTTTTTCTTGAAAACAACGAGCTTTTTGTCGCCCACGACAAAAAAAATATAACCAAAGAACGGACTTTTGAAAGTTTATATCTGAATTCTATTGATAAAGCTTTAGGAATGAACATGATCACGCAGGAATCTCTACAGATTTTGATTGATATAAAGACAGATGCAAAAATAACCTTGCAACAGATCGTAAAATCGATTGAGAAATATCCTGCATTGACTGCTCAAAAAAAAGTAAGTTTTGTTATTTCAGGAAATCAGCCAAAACCCGAAGAATATGCTTCTTATCCTGAATTCATTGTCTTTGATTATCAAAAATTGGATAATTTAACAGCAGATCAATGGAAGAAAGTTGCCTTGGTAAGTTTAAGCTTTCCGCAGTATTCTAAATGGAACGGTAAAGGTGGATTAACGGAAGAAGATTTGCCGAAAATAACCGAAGTCATCAAAAAAGCGAAATCTTTTGGGAAACCATTCAGATTCTGGGCGATTCCCGACGGGAAAACTTCATGGGAATTTTTCACACACAACGGCGTTGATTTTATTAATACAGATCATCCGAAAGAATGTGTGGAATATGTAAATTCTTTGGAGAAAAGAACTTTTAAGAATAATCTGTTCTCAGAAGTTTATCAGCCTAAATTTTCCTATTTGAGGAAAAATGTTCCTGTGAAAAATATTATTTTGTTGATTGGTGACGGGAACGGTCTTTCAGAAATTTCTTCATCCGTTTTAGCAAATAAAGGTGAACTTACTTTAACACAGCTTAAAAATATTGGATTAATTAAAACTTCTTCCACAGACAATTTCACTACAGATTCTGCAGCAGGAGCAACCGCTTTTGCAACCGGAAAGAAAACAAAAAACAGATTTATCGGAGTAGATTCTGAGGGGCAAAAAACGGCAAACCTTACCGAAATTCTTTCAGAAAAAGGTTTCAGCACCGGAATTATTACGACTGACGAAATTATGGGAGCTACACCTTCTGCATTTTATGCTCATCAAAAAGACCGTGGTATGGAAAAGGAAATTGTTCAGGATTTGCCAAAATCAAAACTCAATTTTTTCGCAGCGGGTGGTAAATCTAAAGTTTCGGGTCTGCATGATTTTAAATTAGCAGAAAGCACGAAGCAGGTTGCAGAAAGTAAAGCAGATCGTCTGGCTTATTATCTTTCTGATAACGGTGTTCCACAAGTTTTGAAAGGTCGAGGCAATCTTTTGGCCGAAACTGTAGAAAGTGGGCTTCAATTTTTAAAAAGCAAGAAAAAACCATTCTTCATCATGATTGAGGCGGCGCAAATTGACAGCGGCGGTCACAGCAATAATGTAGGAACTATCGTCACTGAAGGGATTGATTTTGACAGAGCGATTACAAAAGCAATACAGTTTGCAGATCAAAACCCAGGAACTTTGGTGATCATTACTGCAGATCACGAGACAGGTGGTTTTAGTATTCCTAATGGTGATTTGAAAACGAGCACTATTGAAGGTGATTTTACGACAGACGATCACTCAGCTACATTAATTCCTGTGTTTTCCTACGGTTCAGGCTCAGAAATTTTCACAGGAGTATATGAGAATAATGAGATTTTTCATAAAATATTAAAAGTTTTGAAAGTAAATTAGTATTCTAATTATTTTTCTAAAATATACAGTTTTGAAAAAACATTTTTCTATTCATCTTTTGGTTGCTTTACTGCTTTCGCTAAACGTATTTGCACAACATCAAGCGAGTCAAATAGCATTTTTGGCAGATGTTCATTTTCAGGATCTTTACGGAGACTTTTCAGATAATACATTCAGAGGGGCAGAAAATCCAAAAACCAAAAAGAAAACCTTATTGAGAACAATGGATTCTCAGCTCCATTCGACAAGAATTTTTAATGAAAATTATTTTGCTTTTCTGGCAGCTTTGGATGATGTTGCAAAACGGGGAATTAAAATCGTCGCACTTCCCGGTGATTATACTGATGACGGACAAGCCTACAATTTAAGAGGATTAAAACGGATTTTAAATGAGTATGAGAAAAAGTATGGGATGAGGTTTTTTATTACCACAGGAAATCACGATCCGGTAAGTCCGTTTTTGAAGGATGGTGGTAAATCTGATTTTTTAGGCGAAAATGGAAGCCCTGTTAATATTTTCAGTAATAAAAATTTAGTTCAAAATAATGGTCAGGAAACCTTCATCACCAAAGATATTGCGATGTCTGGCTATCTTGAAATTATGAACGAGCTCAAAGAATTTGGGTTCTCCCCTTCTGAAAAAGATCTGTTTTGGGAAACTCCATTTAATCATAATTCTTACGAAGATTATAGTTTTAAAAAGGCTTTAAAAAATTCAGAATATTCCAACAGAATATATGAAGTCAGTCAGGGATTTTCTGTTCCTGATTTGAGTTATGTGGTAGAACCTGTAAAAGGAATTTGGCTTTTAGCAATTGACGGAAATACCTATTTACCAAAAAATAGTAATGGAAATCCAATAGATCCTAATAATTTTCATGGTGCTTCCGTTGGATACAACAATGTACTTACCAATAAAAAACATTTGATTGATTGGGTGAAAAATATTTCAAAAGAAGCAGAAAAAAACAGCAAAGTTCTCATTGCTTTTACGCATTATCCGATGCTTGATTACAATGACGGAGCTTCTGAAGATATTAAAAATTTATTAGGTAAAAATAAATGGCAGCTTGACAGAGTACCAAGTGATCAGGTTGCTCAGGTTTTTGCCGATGCAGGACTGAAACTTCATTTCGCAGGCCATATGCACATCAACGACACCGGAATCAAAAAGTTTGAAAACGGAAAAATGCTGGTCAATATTCAGGTTCCTTCGTTGGCAGCTTATCTTCCGGGATATAAAATTTTAACAGTGAATTCTCCCACAGATTTTGAAGTGGAAACGGTTTCTATTACTGATGTTCCCCATTTTGATGAGCTATTTCCTTTGTATCAGAAAGAGTTTGATGCTTTAAAAAGTCGGAATACAAAAGATATTTGGAACATTGACATTTTAAAAACAAAGAATTATCACGATTTCACATTATTTCATATAAAAGAACTGGTGCGACTGAGATTTGTTCCTTCAGATTGGCCTAAAGATTTTATTAAGAAAGCTTCCAAACTTTCAGGAGAAGATTTACTTTATTTAAGTATTGACACCGCAAATTCAAATAAAATAAATGCAGAAAAATCTAAAACATGGAATTTTGAAGATGCTTTATTAAATCTTTATCAGTTGCAGTCTGCAGACGAATTAGCAAAAAAAGACATTCCTGAAAAACGTCTTTCACAATTCAAAATTTTGCACGAAAATTTCGAAAAACTGAATACAGAAGATGAATTTCTAAATCAGCTGAAAACATTCTTCAAAATTTTAAATAAACTATCTTCGGGAGATCCCGCAGACCATTTCAAAATTGATTTTAAGAAAAGGAATTTAAAAAAAATTGATGAATAGTATAATAAACAACCTAATCAATTATTTATCCGTAAAGCCAAAAATATTTTTTTTGATGGACAGTTTGGGTGCATTTTTCACTGCATTTTTTCTATTTGCTGTAATGCGAAGTCTAAACGTCTATTTTGGAATGCCTGAAATTGTATTGACTTATCTTTCTGCAATAGCAGGTCTTTTTTGTATATATTCTTTCTCTTGTTTTTTATTTTTAAAAGAAAGGTGGGCACTTTTCATCAGGATTATTGCTGTTGCGAACTTTCTTTATTGTGTCGCAACATTAGGATTATTGATTAAATATTATTCTTTCCTGACAATATTAGGAACCACCTATTTTTTGACCGAAATAATAGTTATTACCTTACTTGGTTTTGTTGAACTTAAAGTGGCGAGATCAAGAATGTAAAACATAAACTACTTTAACAATTTCACAATATTCATCTTATAAATTTTGCCAATAGGAATTTGGTAATTCGAAATAAATATGATGTTTCCTTCAACACTTTTAATCTGCTTTGGAGCAACCGCAAATGATTTATGAACTTGCACAAAATCGTTTTTAGGCAATTGTTCTAAAAAAGTAGAGAATTTTTCACGAATGGTAATGGTTTCGGTCGTGGTTACTATTTTGATGTAGTTTCCTGTTGCTTCGATGTATAAAATATTTTCTGTTTCCAGTTGAATGTGTTTTTTATTGCTTTGGACAAAAATGCGGTTAGAAGCCTCACTTTTTTCATTAGTTACAACCTTTTGATCAACAGAACCAATCGCTTTATTTACAGCTTTTAAAAATCGTTCAAAACCAAAAGGTTTGAGCAAATAATCTGAAATATTGTGTTCGTATCCTTCCAAAGCAAATTCGTTGTAAGCAGTTGTTACAATTACTTTTGGTGGATTTTGCAATGTTTTCAGAAATTCAAAACCTTTCAAAACAGGCATGTTCAAATCTAAAAAAATTAAATCTACTTTGTTTTTGCTCAGATAATCAAATGCTTCCAAAGCATCATAACAGTTTTTCATCAACTGCATATTCGGCAATAAATCGCAATATCCTTTAATGATGTCGTGGGCAATAGGTTCGTCATCGATGATTAAATAGCTTATCATAATTGTTTCAAAATTAGTTGAGCTTTATAAATATTTTCATTTACCGAAAAAGTCAATTCGTGCTGATTGGGGTAAATTAATTCTAATCTTCTTTTCAGATTTTTTAAGCCAATTCCGGATTGATTTTCAGTTTTTTCAAAATTGTTTTCAATCGAAAAAAAGATTTCGTTTTTAGAAGTGGTCAAACTCATTTTTATATATGCATTCTCTCTCAAATTTTCGACCCCGTGTTTGAAAGCGTTTTCTAAAAGGATGATAAATAATAAAGGAACAACTTTTTGATTTTCATCAATATTACAATAAAAATCAACGCTTATCAGTTTATGGTAACGCATTTTGTGGAGTTCAACATAGTTTTTCAAAAAATCAATTTCCTCCTGAATCTTTACTGTTTCTTTTTCGCCTTCATAAATGCTATAACGCATCATATCTGAAAGTTTCAGTATCAATTCTTGTGCTTTTTTGGGATCTTTTGCCACCAAACCATATAAATTATTGAGCGTATTGAAAAAGAAATGCGGACTGACCTGGCTTTTCAAAAGCATCAATTCGGCTTTCATTTTTTCTTTTTTCAGTTTGGTGATAAAAATAATTTCCCGAACTAACCAAACTACACCCAAACAAAAAAGCAAAACGTAGTAGCAAATTACAATGATGGCAACTTTCGGGTGATAATTTCCTAAAAATACGACGGATTTGTTTTCCGTAAAGATTACTTCATAAGCCGTAATCATTACAGGAACAACTGCTATTGCCAATAATGCAATCACAATCCATTTTATATTTCTTTTAAGAGCCGTCATACTGCAATATTACGACTATAAACAAGCCTCTGCAAGCATGTTGACAAACGACAGCCAAAGCGTTTTGAAATGATGAAAATGAGTGATGAAAACACTTTGAACTTATGCAAATACTGTTTATGTATTTACAGAGGTTATTTGTCACAATTGTTTTAGAAACTGAATAAGCATTAATAGGTTTACAAAAATTAATTGAAAAATGAAAAAGAGATTTTTGAGATATGCAAAACATATCATTATCACATTTGTAGTAATAGGAGTTATTGCTGTTTCATTCGGATTGTATCACGGAGCCAGTTTTCGGTATGCGGAAAATCCTGAAATGATGAATTGGGACAAAGACGGTCCTTATGTTTTAACTAAAAATGATAGCATTGTTAGTGTAAATTACATCAGGGGAAATCAGGATGATGGGTTTTATTTAGACCAAAAAGAGTATCCTTTGGATTCAAAAATATCAACCTATTGCTATTTCCCATTAGATTCAACACGATTTGAATTTACCTTAAATAACAAAATCGAAATTCCTAAAAATACCTATAACGACAATTCTAAAATTTTAGCTATTTCTGATATTGAAAGCGGTTTTAAAACTTTTCGTGATTTTTTGATTACCAATAAAGTCGTTGACAATAAGCTAAATTGGACATTTGGAAATGGGCATCTTGTTTTGCTCGGAGATTTTGTAGATAGAGATTTTTCAACTACGCAAGTGCTTTGGTTTATTTACAAACTGGAGCAAGAAGCAAAAGAAAAAGGCGGAAATGTTCATTACATTTTGGGAAACCACG
Organism: Chryseobacterium sp. C-71; assembly: GCF_020911865.1. Lineage (NCBI taxonomy): Bacteria > Pseudomonadati > Bacteroidota > Flavobacteriia > Flavobacteriales > Weeksellaceae > Chryseobacterium > Chryseobacterium sp. C-71. The sequence goes on along the minus strand of NZ_CP087131.1, from coordinate 3,925,276 downwards.
AATTGAAAAATATGCAGGGAAATTTTGAAAATACTTCGCTCAAATATTATCACGTTGCTTCTATTTTAAAAAAGCAACAAACCGAATTGTTTAGTACCAATTCATTTCTTGGAAGATGGATGTCGAGCAAAAATTCAATTGAAAAAATTAACGAAATTCTCTTTGCACATGGCGGAATACATCCAGATTTAGCAGGTTACAAAACAAATTTGGACGAAATCAATCAAATTATTCGTAGCAATTATTATAAACCTTACTATCCGAATCCGCAGAAAAATTTGGAGCAATTGTTAATTTCTTCTCACAAAGGAATTGCTTGGTACAGAGGTTATTTTAAAGATGATTTGACTCAGGAAGAAGTAGAACGAGGATTAAATAAATTCAGTGCAAAATCAATCGTTGTTGGGCATACACTACAATCAAAAGTCAATAGAAAATACAAGGAAAAAGTAATAGGAATTGATGTAAAACACCCAAAAGATTACTCTAAAAGTCTTCCCAACCAAAAATCAGAAGGTCTGTTGATTGAAGGAAATAAATATTACAGAGTTTTGCATAATGGAGAAAAGAAAGAGATATAGAATGAACCTCTTTATATTAAATCACCAAAAAGCCTTATTTAATCTAATTGTGTTTGCATTGCAGTTGTTTTGCTATTGGTATTGATTTATCTTAGACCAAGTTAAACCTTAAAATGAGTTTCCGTTGCATTCATAGCACGCAACGGAAACTAAACTACTACCCATTTTTTTATTTAATGGTTTCTAATTTCTGAATCATTGCTTTTGCCGATTCCGAATTTGGATCTAACGCTAAAGCCTTCTGATATGATTTTAATGCATTTCCTTTATCGCCGTTTATCAAGTAGGCTTCACCAAGACTATCCCAAGTATTAGATTTGTCTGGAAATAATTTTGCGTTTTCCTGAAATACTATTAATCTGCTTTGGAGCAACTGCAAATGATATATGAACTTTATAATATATCATTTACAAAATTTTCCACTTAATGATATTACAATTTTTTTTAAATGGCATTCTAAAAATCAATGCGGTAGCTTATCTCTGAAATATCCATAAACCCAAGTTCCGAAAACAGCACTCAGCAAAGTAATAATAACCGCAAAAGCTCCTGTTCCGATTTGTGCGAATAAAGGACCTGGGCAAGCACCCGTGATTGCCCAGCCAAATCCGAAGATCAAACCTCCGTAAATTTGTCCTTTGTTAAATGTTTTCGGAGCAATTGAAATTTTTTCTCCGTAAATGGTTTTTATTTTAAATTTTTTGATGATCCAAACGGAAATCATGCCAGTAACAATTGCGCTTCCAATCACGCCGTACATATGAAAAGACTGCAAACGAAACATTTCCTGAATTCTGAACCAGCTGATGATCTCAGCTTTCACAAACACGATTCCGAACAAAACACCAACTATTAAATATTTCAAATTGTGATACCATTTGTGCTGAAGATGGCTTTCGTTGGTGCAAATGGTATCTTGGTGACGTATATCTGTTTCTTTTTTCATTATTAAATAAGTTTAAAGTGAAAGAATGATGGGCAAAATCACATTTGCCATTAAAAAACCGCCGATCATAAAGCAGATTGTTGCCACCAAAGACGGCCATTGCAGATTTGACAATCCCATTATTGCGTGTCCGCTTGTACAACCTCCTGCATATCGGGTTCCGAAGCCAACCAAAAATCCGCCGACAACCATCAGAATGAATCCTTTTAACGTCAATAAACTATCAAAATTCATCAGTTGTGTCGGGACAAGATTGCTATAATCTGTGATCCCATAGGTTGCCAATTCTGCTTTAAGGTTTTGATTGACTGTAATTTCTCCTGGATTCATCAGCAAATGAGCGGCAATCATTCCTCCGAAGAAAATTCCGAGGACAAAGAATAAATTCCAGGATTCTTTTTTCCAGTCGTATTTGAAAAAACTCACATTTGCCGGAATACAGGCTGCACAAATATGTCGCAATGACGAACTGATTCCGAAAGATTTATTGCCTAAGATCAACAAAGCCGGAACGGTAAGACCAATCAGAGGACCTGCGATATACCACGGCCAGGGTTCTTTTATGATATCTAACATTAATTTACTTATTTAATTCAAAATTACTTCAAAACTTTACTTTGACAAACGAAATCGCTTTTGGGAACACCAGTTTGTGCGATTGCATTAAATCCACCTTCAATTTCGGTAAAATTTCGGTAACCTCTTGCCAGAAGAATGCTCGCCGCCATCATACTTCTATACCCGCCTGCACAATGAAGATAAAAATGTTCGGTCGGTTCAAGATGATTAATCCACTCATTGATATAAGCTAAAGGCTTATTGTAGGCTTCATCGACGTGTTCCGCTTCATACTCACTTTCTTTTCTTACATCGATAATTTTCACTTCTTTATTTTCAATTTCCTTTTCAAAATCTGTAGCAGAAATTCGATGAACTTTGTCAATTTCTTTTCCGCTGTTTTTCCAGGCTTCAAAACCACCTTTCAGAAAACCCAAAACGTTGTCAAACCCTACTCTGCTGAGTCTTGTGACCGTTTCCTCCTCATTATTTTCATCAGTAACCAATAAAATAGGTTGTTTGACATCAACAATCAAAGCGCCGACCCAAGGTGCAAAATCTCCGTCTAATCCGATATTAATCGATTGAGGAACAAATCCTTTAGCAAAATCATTATTATTTCTGACATCCAGAATCAAAGCACCTGAGTGTTCTGCGGTTTCCTCAAATTCTTCACGAGAAAGAGCGTGAAGACCTTTTGACAAAACCTCATCAAAACTGTCGTAGCCTTTTTTATTCATCGCTACATTCATCCCGAAATAAGCTGGTGGAGGAAGAAGCCCGTCTGTAACAGCTTTTATGAAGCTTTCTTTATCTTTTTGATTCAACGCATAATTGGTTTTCTTTTGATTGCCCAACGTATCAACCGTCTCTTTCTGCATATTTTTTCCGCAGGCAGAACCCGCTCCGTGCGCAGGATAAACGATAATTTCATCGTTCAAAGGCAGAATTTTTTGGTATAAACTTTCATAAAGAAGTCCTGCCAATTCTTCCTGAGTCATATTTGCCGCTTTCTGAGCCAGATCCGGACGACCGACATCGCCAAGAAACAAAGTGTCTCCACTGAAAAGTGCTTTTTCTTTTCCGTTTTCATCGATTAATAAAAAGGAAGAGCTTTCCATCGTATGTCCTGGTGTATGCAAAACTTTTATTTTGATTTTTCCGATTTCAAAGATCTGTCCGTCTTCAGCAATAATGGCTTCAAATTCGGGATTTGCAGTTGGTCCGTACACGATTGGTGCTTTTGTTTTTTTACTTAAATCAACGTGGCCACTCACAAAATCTGCGTGAAAATGGGTTTCAAAAATGTATTTAAGTTTTACATTGTCTTTTTCCAGTCTTTCGATGTAAGGCTGGGTTTCTCTTAAAGGATCAATGATCGCAGCTTCACCATTTGAAACAATGTAATAAGCTCCCTGAGCGAGACATCCTGTATAAATCTGTTCTATTTGCATTTTGATATTTTTTATTTAATTTTAATTTGATACAAATTTCAGGGTTTGAATTCTGTTGTACAGCTACTTTTGTTACATAAGAGTTTTAATTAATTATCTCCTATTTTGAAACACCGAATGATTGCAGCCCGACTTGAACGGAGCTCTTTTTGTGAGGAGGAACGACGAGCAAAAAAGCAGGAGTGGAAGGCGGATAAAGCTGCCCAAAAATTATTGATTGTTAGATATTTAAAAGAAAAGTTCTTTGATAATAATGTAAATTCCCATCACCAGAATAAACCATCCGAATACAGGTTTCAGTTTTTTACCATCAATTTTTTTGGATAATTGCGATCCAATGATAATTCCAACGATGGCAATTGCGGTGATGGTTGCTAATAAATTCCATTCGATTTTGACCTGATTCATTGATGAAAAAAATCCGATCAGAGAATTTAAAGAAATGATGACCAGAGAAGTTCCGATGGCAGTTTTCATTGGCGTTTTCAGAAGATTGACCAAGGCAGGAATGATCATAAATCCACCTCCTGCGCCTACTAAACCGGTGAAAACTCCGACTATTGAACCTTCTCCTGCAGCCAAAAGCGTTTTGTGATTTTCTGAATGATTAGTTTCATTTGTTATTTCAACTTGTTTTTGAATCATTTTATAAGAGGCAATGATCATTAGGCATGGAAAAACCAACAGCAGAAATAGATTCTTGGTGACTATGAGGTTTCCAAGACTGAAAATATCATCAGGAATCAAAGGCAAAAGGTATTTACGGGTAAGGAAAATAGAAATGATTGATGGAACGCCAAAAATAAATGCCGTTTTGAGATCGACTAATCCTTTTTTAAAGTAAGAAACCGAGCCAACCAAACTGCTGATTCCGACAATGAAAAGTGAATATTCTGTTGCCAGAAAAGCGTCAATTCCGAAGAGATAAACCAAAACAGGAACGGTAAGAATACTTCCGCCACCGCCTATTAATCCTAAAGAAATACCTATAAAAATAGATGCTACATATCCGAAAATTTCCATTTTTTAACTTTTATAGAGCAAAAATGGAAATATCTGTGAAGCTGTACAGCTACTTTTGTTACATAGGGAAAATTAAATAGAATCTGAAAGGATAATTTTGTTTCTACCCAGTTTTAGTTTACCGGAATCTTCCAATTGTTTCAGAAGTCTAGACACAACTACTCTAACTGTTCCGAGTTCATTGGCAAGCTGTTCGTGAGTGATTACGATGGTTTTAGATTGGGAGATTTCTGATTTTTTATGAAGCAGATTGAGTAATCTTTCATCCACTTTTTTGAAGGCAATCGCATTGATAATATCAAGCAATTCTTCAAAACGTTTGTGATAAAGCCTAAAAATATAATCCAGCCATTCCGGATATTCTTTGATGAATAAAGTAACTTTATCCATTGGTAAAAACAAGATCTCAGAATCTTCCTCCACCTCGGCCTTTACAATACTTTTCTCATTGTACATCCCACCAAGAAATGACATAATGCAACTTTCACCGGCTTTGATGTAATAAAGTAAGATCTCGCGACCGTCTTCTTCCGTCCGGATGACTTTTAACAATCCTTTCATCACAATAGGAATGGAACGTATGGACGCATTTTCATCCAAAATGATGTCACCTTCGTGGTAAGTTTTCAGGATACCGTTTTGATAAAGCTTATCAGTTAATTCCGGTGAAGAACTGAATTCGGAAGAAATTATATTTGGTTTCATTATGTGAAAATATGCAACGAATTTACATTAATTTGAAAGAATGTGATTGTTTAGACGCCTTGTTTTGAGCTCAAACCTATTAATTAAGTCAGCAATTCTATACACTGAAATATTTTGTCTAATAGCTTTGATTTTGCTGGATATTTATTGTTTTTAAAGAAATTCTATATTACACCCAAGATCTGTAATAAAAAAATCATTATTATTTTTTTATTTTGTGAATATTTGTAAATTTGCGTCAAAGGAAATGGTGCTCTTCCTTACCCAACCGCCTTAAAAAAGCTGATGACGCCTGATTACAACAATGTTAACACATTTAATCAGGTAAATTATGTCTAAAAATCAGCGTTCCAGATTCAGCAGCAGAAAAGCTCAGCTTCATACAAAGATCTTCTTTCGAAAATATCCGAGTCTTCCTTACGTTGTTAAATGGTTTTTAATCAGTTCCATCATTGGGATATGTGTAGGTTCTGCATCGGCAGGTTTTTTAGTGTCGCTGGATTGGGCTACCAATTTCAGAGAGAACCATTTATGGCTCATTGCCTTCTTGCCCATTGGCGGATTGCTGATTGGTCTACTCTACCATTATTTAGGAAAAGATATTGAAGCTGGGAATAATCTCCTGATCGACAGCATTCACAATCCAAAGGAAATCATCCCTTTCAGAATGGCTCCATTTGTTTATTTAGGAACTATTGCCACTCATTTTTTTGGAGGCTCAGCAGGTCGGGAAGGAACAGCATTGCAGATGGCAGGTGCGATTGCAGACCAATTCACAAAACCCTTCAGACTCAATGAATCTGAGCGTAAAATCTTACTTATTTCAGCCATAGCAGCTGGTTTTGGTTCCATCTTCGGAACGCCTCTAGCGGGAGCGTTGTTTGGTCTGGAAGTCTTTTTAATTGGAAAAATAAAATACGATGCGATATTTCCGGCTTTTGCTTCGGCAATTCTGGCCGACCTAGTTACCAACCTCTGGCAGGTAAAACACACCCATTATCATATTGACCTTATTCCAAAAATGGAATTTCTGCCTATCATTTACAGCATATTGGCAGGGATTATATTTGGTTTGTGTGCAGCTACTTTCAGTAAAGTTATTCATCATATCACTGCGATTTTTAAAGCGAAAATCTCTTTTCCTCCGCTCCGTCCATTTGTGGGAGGCATCATCGTTGCCGTTGCTGTTTTTGCGATGGGAACTACAAAATATATCGGTTTGGGGATTCCCACAATTGTTCAGTCTTTTGAGCATCATTTACCACCTTACGATTTTGCGTTGAAGATGGCTTTTACCATTATCACGCTTGCGGCAGGATTTAAGGGCGGAGAAGTAACGCCGTTGTTTTTTATCGGTGCTACTTTGGGAAGTGCTTTATCATTATTTATCCCTCTACCGACAGGACTTCTGGCAGGAATGGGATTTGTGGCGGTATTTGCAGGAGCAACCAATACGCCACTTGCCTGTATGCTGATGGGAATAGAACTTTTCGGTGCTGAAAGCGGGATTTATATGGCGATTGCTTGTGTCGTATCATATTTAATTTCGGGGCATAACAGCATTTATGGAAGACAAGTCATAGGACAGCCTAAACATATTAGATTTATAAATCAAGAAGGCAAAACTATTAATGACAAAGAAAAATAATGGAAAAGAAATGTCTCATTTCAATGATTATTTTGAATCAAGGGCAAAGGTAGAAACTAACGGATTATTGAAAAGACTGTGGCAAATCTCTTATCTTTTTAAAGAAATAATTGGTCGAATAAAATTACACTGGTCTT